>JBCCMW010000069.1:0-13413 GCA_039026175.1 Pseudomonadota bacterium | reverse complement strand
GCCGCGTCAAGGACAAGCGGGCGTTGCCCGTCGCCTGGCGGCGATCCTTGACCCGGCCCGGTCCCCGCCTTCCCCGGAGGCCCCGAAGGACTGTGCCGGGCGGGCTGTGTCGGGCGGGCTGTGCCGATCAGGTCAAGGGGCAGATGTGGCTGGGGTTCAGCGTCGCGTGCGGGATCATCAGCACGAAGCGCGGGCGGATCACCAGTTCCGACCTGAGCACCCGGCGGGTGACGCCGACGCCCGCGATGGCCGGCGACCAGACGGCCGACATTTCGGTCAGGATCACGGACTCCTGCTCGGCCAGCGCCGGCATGATGTCGTGCGGGATCTGTCTGTCGGTCATCGCGCCGTAGCCCTCCACCCCGACCTCCTGGTCGGTGTCGGACCACATGACCCGGTAGCGGCCGCCGGCGAAGCAGATGCTGGTGATCCGCATGCGCTGCTCGGTCACCGTGTCGGGCAGCATGTTGCGCCGGAGCTGCGCCAGATACGCCATGTCGACCGGGTCGACGGCATCGTGCCGGCTCATGATGTCGTTGATCACATAGGCGACCCTGGCGGTGAGGGTGCTGGTGCGAAGCGCGTTGAAGACGCCAAAGCTGGAGACCAGCACCGCCAGGAGCAGCGGCAGCATCACCACGAACGCCATCGAGATCGCCGGCCGCTCGTCGCGGCGGAAACCGCGAGCATGGTCGTGGGTAAGATCAGGGGCAGGATCGAGCGCACGATCGAGGGCCGGGTCGCGGCTGGCCGCGCGGTGCGGCGCGCTGGCGGTTTTGCTGGCCGCGCGGTGCGGCGCGCTGGCGGTTTTGCTGACCGCGCGGTGCGGCGCGCGGGTGGGGATGCGCGGCGCGTTCGGCATCACGACGGCTCGTTCAGGAAGGCGGTGTAGCTGATCAGCTTGTAGCCGCCGGTCCGATCCCTGGGCAGCGCCAGACCCACGCCGATGCCCGGGAACAGCGGGTCGACGATCACGCAGGCGCGGATGACCATGATCCGGTTGCGCCCGCCCGCGCTGAACCCGATCACCGGGTCGATCGCCGTCGCGCGGTTGCGGCAGGTCGGCTGGTGCCGCGGATAGGACGTGGCGGGGTCCATCTCGACCAGCTCGATGATCAGGTCGCGCTCGCAGTGGACGATGATCACCGACGCCTCGCACACCTCGCGGCGGATGCTGTCCTGGGTGACGACGACGGTGTAGCCCAGGCGCAGGTTGCGCGCCGCGATGTCGAGCCCGCGATCCAGCATCACCGACCGCGTCGCCAACACCCCGGTCTCGAGCAGCATGCCGAGCACCAGGAACAGGGCCGGGAACACAATCACGACTTCCACCGCGGCCGAGCCGGGTTCGGAACGGGCCAAGCGTTCGCGTCCCCTCGCATCGAGCCGGCGACCGGGGTCGAGCCGGCGGCGCATCCAGCCGAGCGTGCCCGACAGGGCCGGGCGCCGGGGTGCGCGGCCGGCGCCCGGCCCGCGATGCCTGCAGCCGCTGACACGGCGGAGACGCTGGAGCAGAGAACGCATGGCTCACCTCACCAGCGTGAGCGTCTTGAGCTCGGTCGCGAGGTGCGCGAAGGCGGTCGAGATGTCGACGCCTTCGACCATGTCCTGGCTGGTCGGCGATGTGGCGCCGCGCGACAGCACGCCGTTGGCGTGGGCGGCCTCGATCGTGCCCGTGCCGAGCTCGACCCCGATGGTACAGATCACTGCGTTGGGCTGGGCGCTCAGTCGGCTGCAGAGGGTGAGCAACTGCTGGTCGCCGACGCCGTCGACCGCGTCGTTGACGACGTCTTCGATGTCGCTCGGCTCGCCCAGCCAGCAAGACAGTGAATGGCAGTCGTAGAGCGGCGCACGGCACAGTGTGCCGTGCATGAAGGTGTCGACGTTGCCGAACCCGTCGGCGCCGTCCTCGGCATAGCCGCTGGGATCGGGGCGCTTGGGATCGGGGCGCTTGGGATCGGGGCGCTGCTGCTTGGTGTTCACACCGTCGGTCATCGGCATGACGATTTTGCGCCCGGTCATGTCGCTCCACCGCCGCGGCCCGCCGGTGAAGGCCGTGTCGACGTCGCCCGCGGTGATCTGGGCCTGCAGCAGGTCGCTGGTGCCGGGGTCCAGCAGCGCGGCACCCCACGTCAACCCGACCGACGAGGCGGCATCGTTCTCGGGCCTCAGCGACTGGATCGCGGTCTTCGCCTCGGTGGCGCTGCTGTTCCAGCCCATCGAGCCCCAGACGTCGAGCATGAGGACCACCTCGGTCAGCCCAAAGGCCTGTGCCGCGCCGGCGGTGGCGGGGACTTCCAGGCTGGTGACGCCGGTGGCGGGCAGGAAAATGGTGTCGACCTCGACCTCGGCGGTGGCCGAGACGTCGCGACCGAACGCGGTGTCCGGCCCGTCGACCGTTAGCGTGTAGGCCAGGTCGCGGTCGGTGCGCGAGGCCATGCACGGGTGGATCACCGCCTCGGCCTCGGCCTCGGCCACGGCGGTCACGTCGCTGGTCCGGTTCGCCGCGGCCAGCACCCCGCGGTCCAGCGCCTTCTGCATGTCGGCGCGCGCGGCGTAATGGCGGGCTAAATCCACCGCCACGCCCGCCGTCACCGCGACGAACAGAAACAGGACCAGCACGAACAGGACGATCGCTCCGCCTTGGTCGCGCACAAACCCGCTCGGGGCGGCCGACGCGTCGCTGCACCCGGTGGGATGCGGCAGCGACAGCGCGGCACGGGGCGCCAGCAGACACGGCGCCGCGGACAGGGGGGCCGTGCCAGCGGTGCTGGCGACGGTCGGCACGCAAAGCATTGTCCACCCTCAAACTCAGTGACCGCAGCCAGACAGACACCAGCGTCAAGGCGGGGTGAGGGCGGGCGTCTTGCGCGCTCCCCACGCGGTGCCCGGGGCGTGCCAGGAGTTTGGCACGCCTGTGGCGGACGTCCGGGGGCGGCACAAAGCTGCGGTTCTGCGCGTCGGGCGGTACGCGGGTGCTGGCCCAGCCGGAGACGGTTTTCGCGCCCCGGGCGGCGCAGGCGTCGACGCGCTCTGCCGGGGGATGAGCACGCCGATCCCGCCATCGGGCGCAGCCGGCGCCTGATCGTGACCTAAGGGTTACCCTGGGTGCGCCAGGGCCTGGGTCGAATGGGGCGGCGATTGGGCAAGCGTGAACGAATCGTCTTTCTGCGGTGCAAGAGCGCCGCCCGTGAGATCCGTCCGGCGCGGCTGTCCCGGTGCAGAGTGGCGGGTCGTCGCGATCCGGTCCGCGCCCTTCCCAGCCGACGGCTGACGACTATTGTCCGGCTGTCCATAGCAGCGTCCGGAGCCCGCCATGAGCCAGTTCGCGACCAGCCAAGCCGTCCGCCGCGTCGAAGACGAGCGTTTCGTCACCGGACGCGGGCGATACGTCGAGGATATCGTCCTGCCGGGAATGCTGCGCGCTGTCGTGCTGCGCGCGCCGGTGGGCCACGCCGATGTGGCCGCGCTGGACGCGACCGAGGCGCGCGCGCTGCCTGGCGTGCATCTGGTGCTGACGGGCGCCGACCTGGACGGGGCGATCGAGAACGACATCGCCGCCTCGCAACTGCCGAACCGCGACGGGTCGATGTCGGCGCGCCCGGTGCGCCCGATCCTGGCCATGGGCCGCGTGCGCTATGTCGGCGAGCCGGTGGCGATGGTGGTGGCCGACACGCTGGCCATCGCCAAGGACGCGGCCGAATTGATCGAGGTCGAGTACGACGCGCGCGACGCGGTCGTCGCCACCGAGCGGGCGCTGGAGCCCGGCCAGCCGCTGGTGCACGACGATGTGCCCGGCAACCTCTGTTACGACTGGGGCCTGGGCGACGAGGCGGCGACCGAGGCCGCCCTGGCCGCCGCCGCGCACTGCGTCGAGCTGGAGCTTGTCAATAACCGCGTCGTCGCCAACCCGATGGAGACGCGCGGGGGCCTGGCGATCTGGGACGGCGGCCGGCTGACCATGCACTATAACGGCCAGGGCGTCTGGGACATGAAGTCGGGCCTGGCCGACGTGCTGAAGATGGCGCCCGAGGATATCCACGTGCTGACCCCGGACGTGGGCGGCGGCTTCGGGATGAAGGCGTTCAACTATCCCGAACACTTTCTGATCGCCCACGCCGCACGGCTGCTGGGCCGGCCGGTCAAGTGGATCGGCGAGCGGACCGAGAGCATCATGGCCGATGCCATGGGCCGCGACCACGTCACCCGCATGGTGGCGGGGATCAACGGCGCGATGCGGATCGTGGCGCTCAAGATCGAGGTGGTCTCGAACCTCGGCGCCTATGTCTCGCCGTTCGGGGCGTTCATGGCGTCCGAGCTGGCCAGCCGCGTGCTGACCGGCGTCTACGACATCCAGACCGCGTGGTACGGGGTGAAGGGCTGCTTTACCAACACTGCGCCCGTTGACGCCTACCGCGGCGCCGGGCGGCCCGAGGCGCAGTACCAGCTGGAGCGGCTGATGGACCAGTGCGCGCGCGCGCTGGGCGTCGACGGGCTGGAGTTCCGGCGCCTGAACTTCATCGCGCCGGCGCAGTTCCCCTATGCCACCGTGGCGGGCGAGACCTACGACGTGGGCGACTTCGAGCGGGTGATGAAGGCCGCCGTCGACAAGGCCGACTGGCACGGCTTCGCCGCGCGCAAGGCCGACAGTGCCGCACGGGGCAAGCTGCGCGGCCGCGGGCTGTGCTATTACATCGAGAGCATCCTGGGCGAGCAGGACGAACACGCCGAGCTGCTGTTCGCCGATGATGGGATGGTCGAGCTGCTGGTCGGCACCCAGTCGGCCGGGCAGGGGCACGAGACGGTGTTCGCCCAATTCCTGCACGAACGCTCAGGGATCCCGTTCGACCGTATCCGCTTTGTCCAGGGCGACAGCGACCGCATCGCCTATGGCGGCGGTACGGGCGGCTCGCGCTCGGTCACCATGCAGGGCACGGCGGTGCTGGGCGTGGCTGACGACGTGATCCAGAAGATGCGGCCCCTGGCCGAGGAGGAGCTGGAGGTCGCCCCCGGCGACCTGGAGTGGGCCGACGGCGCCTGGCGCGTGGCGGGCACCGACCGGTCGGTCGACCTGCTGGCCCTGGCCGACAAGGCGCGCCGCCAGGGGCGGGTCGAGTTTCTGCACCAGCGCACCAAGACCACGGTGCCGGGGCGCAGCTTTCCCAACGGCTGCCACATCGCCGAGGTCGAGGTCGACGCCGAGACCGGGCACACCGCCGTGGTCGGCTACTGCGTCGTCGACGACTTCGGCCGCCTGATGAACCCCATGTTGGCCGAGGGCCAGGTGCACGGCGGCGTCGCCCAGGGCATCGGCCAGGCGCTCTGCGAACACGTCGTCTACGACAGCGACGGCCAGCTTTTGTCCGCCAGCTTCATGGACTATGCCATGCCGCGGGCGGGCGACATCCCGTGGATGCCGTTCCATCACGAGGGCACGCCGTCCACTGCCAACGAGATCGGCATGAAGGGCTGCGGCGAGGCCGGCACCGTGGGTGCCTGTGCGGCGGTGGTGAACGGTCTGCTCGACGCGGTCTGGGACCAGGGTGTCCGACATGTGGACATGCCGGCCACGCCGCTGCGCGTCTGGTCCTGGCTCGACGCGGCCAAGGCCCAGGCGGCGTAGCGCCCTTTCCACCCAGCAGACGCCGCGCGGGCAAATGCCCAGATTTGGACACCGCGCGGCGCTGATCCGACTGCATTTGCAAACCAGCCTCCGGTTCGAAGATCGATACTGATTACAGGAGGCTCATAATCGCCATGCTTTCCGGACTCCGCCTGCCCCGCCGCCGCTGGCTTCTGGCCCTCACTGTTTCGACGATGACTTTCGGGGTGACCGCCATCGGCGTCACCGCGACGATGGCCGGCGAGGCCGAGCACCGCATCGCCGTCGCCGCGCACGAGGCCACTGTTGTCGAGGATATCGTCAAGGCTGCCTGCATGATGCACATGCAGGCCGATGCCGATCGCCACAAGGCGATGATCGTCCGCGACACCGAAGAGTTCGACCGCGTGATGCAGGGCCTGCAGTACGGCGATCCGGACCTCGGTCTTTCCAAAGAGACCAGCGGCAAGGTGATCGACGCGCTGCGCAAGATGAAGGCCGACTGGCTGCCCTTCCGCGACCGGGCCGAGGCAGCGCTGGCCGCCGACGTGCCCAGCAAGGACCTGGTGGCGTGGCTTGGCGAGAACGACCTCAAGCTGCTGCAGGATGTCGAGGATCTCGTCGCCGAGCTCGAAAAGGTCTACCAGGACGACAGCTCGCCGCTGCACATGCTGATCGCCACCAAGCTGGCCGAGCGCCAGGCGACCATTGCCCAGCGCATCGCCAAGGAGAGCTGCTTCGTCACCGCCGGCATCGCGGTCGAGAAGATGCGCGCCAAGCAGGCCGAGATGATCGGCATCTTCGAGAACACGCTGACGGCGCTGCGCGACGGCATGCCGATGCTGGGCATCCAAAAGCCGACCAACCCTGCCATCGTCGAGCGCTGGAACACCGTGGCCGACCGCTGGGCGCGCCTGCGCGCGACGATCGAGCCCGTGCAGGCCGGCGGAGCGCTCGACATCCAGGGTCTGGTCGTCATGTCGCAGCAGACGACCGAGCTGGTGAAGGCCATCGAGGCGACCGTCGACCTGTACGAAGGCATCTAACGGTCAAGATGTCCTGCACTGGTGATGGGCGTTCTGGCGCCCGTCACCAAGCGCGTATTGTTTGATGAGACTTTTTTTGCGGCCCGCGTGGATCACGATGGCATCCTTCCCTGCCCCTTTTGCACAGTGAGCCAGAAGACGGCCAAGGGGGTCGGCATTATCGCCGCAGGCTTCGGGCCCGACGCGGCGCGCCAGGCGCTGGGCACGGTGGTCGAGACCTGGGGGATCATGGGCGGCGTCCTGGACGGGCGGACGACCGGCGAGCCGGTATCGGCCGACGCGCCGGCCAAGGCGGCCAGGCGCCACGATCCGCTGCTCCAGCAGATGAGCGGGGCCGTGTTCCTGTTCGAGAGCGAGCGTTGTTGACCGCGGCGGCGGCCGGGGTGCTGGGCGGGCCAGCCCGGCATCGGGCGCCAGCGTCGGGCGCCAGCGTCGGGCGCCAGCGTCGGGCGCCCCGGCCACCTTCCGTGGCATGGAAAGAATTTGCCGGACCGCAAACCATGGCGGAACTATGAACGCGAGGTGCGGCAAATTTCGTTGCGCTCGCCCTCCTTACGACGACCTGATTTGAAGCGTTGACGTTTCAACGCGTAACTTTTTGCTCCGCCCCCGGATGTTGCGGGCGCGAAAGCCCTTTTTCGTGTCGCCACGAGGCGCCTCAAAGCTGCCGCAAGCCGGTGCAACCGGATAGGCGCCGCGGCAGCGAGGTCACGATCAGGACGTGGCGACGGCGCGCCCGGGATCTGTAAGGCCCTGTCCGGAGAACACCATGCACGTGCCATTGCTTTCGCGCCTCCGTCCCCTCGCCCTCCGTCCCCTTGTTCTGTCGGCCGCCATCGCCGTACCGACGTTCGCCGCCCAGATGGTCGCGCAGCCGGCCGCGGCCGAAGCCGACGACGCGGCGACGGCCACCCGCCATGTCAACGTGTCTGCGCTGCAGTCGATGCTGGTCGAGCAGATCGCCAAGGCCGCCTGCTTTGCGGATCTGGGCGTGAACGCCTCGGCCAACATGGCCTATCTGCGGGGCTCGTTCGAGCTGTATGCCCGGGCCGAAGAGGGTCTGCGCGGGGGCAACAAATCGCTGGGCCTGGTCGAGGAGACCAACCCCAACATGCTGCAGGCGCTGGACCGCGTGACGCGCGTGTCGCAGCGCTGGCGCGCGACGGTGGGCGCCGTGGCGGCGGGCGATGGTGACGTGCTGTCGGCGCAGTCGCTGGAGACGATCCTGACGCAGACCGCGCTGGTCACCGAGGCGACCGAAGAGCTGGCCGAGCGCGCCGACCGCACCTATGGCAAGAGCGAGGGCGTGACCCTGGCCCAGGCGCTGCGGCTCAAGCTGGCCGCGCGCCAGCGCATGCTCTCGCAGCGGATGGCCAAGGACTATTGCATGATGCAGGCGGGCGCCGACGTGGCCGGCCACCGCGCGGCGCTGGACGAGGCCATCACGCTGTTCGACGGCTCGCTGTCGGCGCTGATCGACGGGTTCCCTGCGTTCGGGCTGAAGGCCGAGGCCGACCCCGCGCGCCTTGCCCGGCTCAAGGCCGTGCGCTCGGCCTGGGACGACATCAAGCCCCTGCTGGTGCGCGCCGCCAACGGCCAGGCGCAGAGCCGGGCAGACGTCGTGGCCGTGGCCTGGGGCAACAACCTGGTGCTGACGCTCGCCAACGCGGCGGTGTTCGCCTACGAGACCGACGGCAAAGGCGGCTCGTAAGGCGCCCGACGGCCGGGGCCGGGCATCTTGGGCCGGTTCCGGCCCACCAAGCCCGGCTTCTGGCCCGGTTTCTGGCCCGGTTTCTGGGCCATCCGAGCCCCGTTTCTGGCCCGTTTCAGCCCGTTACCGGCGCCGGCTCTCGGGCGGCCGTTGGCGCGCGTGCCGCGCTACAGCCGGTCGCGCAGGCTGTACCAGGTCATCGCCGCCGCCAGCAGCGGGGCGCGCAGCCACGCCCCGCCGGGAAACGGCGGGGCCGGCATTGCGGCCAGGGTGTCGAACCGCTCGGCCCGGCCCATGATCGCCTCGGCTGCCAGCTTGCCGGCAAAGGTGGCCATGTGCACGCCCGATCCGGACCAGCCGGAAACCGCGAGCATCCCGCCCTCCAGCCGCTGAAACGCCGGAAAGCGCGAACGGGTGATCGCCAGCGTGCCGCCCCAGGCATGGGTGATCGCCACGTCGGCCAGTTGCGGAAAGACGCGCAGCATCTTGCCCCGCACCAGCCCAGCGATGTCGCTCGGAAAGCGCGCACCGTAGCTCTCGCCCCCGCCCCACAGCAGCCGGTGGTCGCGGGTGAGGCGGAAGTAGTCGACCACGAACTTGGTGTCGTGCACGGCGAAGCTGCCGGCGATCAGCCGTTCGGCCCGCTCGCGGCCCAGCGGCTGGGTCGCGATGATGAAGTTGTTGATGGGCATCGAACGGGCCGCGACGGCGCTGACCAGCCCGTCCAGATAGCCGTTGGCCGCGATCAGCACGTGGCGGGCGCGCACGCTGCCCTCGACCGTGTCGACCCGGTCGTGGCGCACCCGGACGGCGCGCGAGCGTTCGCGCAGCCGCGCGCCCGCGTCGGCCGCCGCCTGCGCCAGACCCAGCGCAAAGCGCAGCGGGTGCAGGTGGCCGGCCTGCTGCCAGTAGCCGCCGCCGTGATAGCGCCGGGTGGCGAGCATGCCCTCCACCTGGCTGCGGGTCAGGGTGGCCATGCCCTGGAACCCGTAGTGGCGGCGCAGGTGCTCGTCCAACGCCGCGATGTGTTCGGCGTCGCGCTTGCGCCAGGCGACCTCCAGCCCCCCGTTCGCCAGATCGACGTCCATCGAGAAACGGTGCACCAGATCGCGCACCAGCCGGTTGGCGGCGAGGGCCAGGTCCCAGACCTTGCGCGCATCGGCCCGGCCGACCGCGTCTTCGTAGGCGCGGATGTCGGCGCGGGGCCCGAGACCGAGCTGGCCGCCGTTGCGCCCCGAGGCGCCCCAGCCGAGCCTGTTCGCCTCGACCAGCACCACATCGTAGCCCGCGTCGGCCAGGTGCAGCGCCGCCGACAGCCCGGCATAGCCGCCGCCCACGATGCACACGTCGGCCCGGGTCTCGCCCTGTAGCTGTGCGTGCTCGGGGCAGGGGCCCGCGGTCTCGGCGTACCACGAGGGCGCATGCCGCCCTGGCGTGTCGTTCGCGGTCAGGTGGCGCTGCGGCACGGGGGCGGTTGCCTCAGCCCAAGTCGGGCGCCGTGGCGGCGAAGCTCTCGAGCGCCTGCATCGCCACCCACCACTCGGCCGCGCCGGGCACCGCCATCAGCGTCTCGGCCGCCGGCGTCAGCGCGCCGTAAAAGACGATGGGGCCGAGGAAATAGTCCGCCAGGCTGGGTGCGGCGCCGGCGATCCAGGGATCGTCGCCCCGCACCTGCATCACAAACCGCATCAGCGTCTCGCCCGCGGCCAGCGAGCGGTCGTAGAAGGCCTGGTCGGGGTTGCCCAGAAAGTCGGGGAACAGGTGGTAGCCGGCGACCCCCAGCAGATTGCCGTAGCCGTAGCTGCCGATCATGCTGACGACCATGTTCATGCGCGCGCGGTCCTTGGCATCGCCCGGGATGGTGCTGGGCCCCTCGGGCCGGGTGCCTTCCAGGTAGCGGCAGATCGCGTCGGTTTCGAGAATGCGGATCCCGTCGATGTCGAGCACCGGCACCTTGCCGAACGGGTGGCGGGCCAGGTGCTCGGGCGTGCTGGTCTCGCGTTTCAGCACGTTCACCGGGACCTGGTCGTACGCGACGCCCTTGTTGCGCAGGACCATGCGGACGGTGCGCACGAAGGTGGAGCCATCGAAGCCATAGAGCACGGGTTTGTCGGCCATGCGGTCCTCCCGGTAGTTTGTGTTGTGCCCGTGCGCCGCGCCCACGCCGCAGCAACGGCCCAGGCCGTTCATACGGCGTGCGTGCTGCGGTGCAAGGCAGGGCGGGGCAAGCCGCGGCGGGGCAAGGCGCGGCGCGGCAAGGCGCGGCGGTGCAGGGCGCGGCGGTGCAAGGCGCAGCGGTGCAGGGCGCCGCTGGTCGAGAGGTCAGGCGGGGGGACAGGGCGCGCCGGGCGCCCGGCGGGTTGCAGGCCACCGCGCCGCGGGCGCGGTCAGACGGACGCGGGGGCCAGGCTCTCGGCCAGCTGGTCGAGGCTGCGCCGGGCGGTCGCGACCAGGATGTCGACCTCGTCGCGACCGATGGTCAGCGGCGGGGCGATGATCATCGTGTCGCCCACGGCGCGCATCACCAGGCCATTGGCGACCGAGAGATCGCGACAGCGGGTGCCGGCGGCGAACTCGGCCGGGAAGCGGCGCATCGGGTCCTTGCATGCCACCAGTTCGGCCGCGCCGATCAGCCCGGTCATGCGCGTCTCGCCCACCAGCGGATGGTCGGCCAGGGTGGCCCAGGCTGCCTGCATGTAGGGGCCGATGTCGCTGGCGACCCGCTCGACCAGCCGCTCGCGCTGGAGGATGGCCAGGTTGGCGAGCCCCGCGGCACAGGCCGCCGGGTGGCCCGAGTAGGTGTAGCCGTGGAAGAACTCGCCGGCGTGCGCCATCACCGGCCCCGCGACCCGGTCCGAGATCAGCACGCCCCCCATCGGCTGGTAGCCCGAGGTCATGCCCTTGGCGATGGTCATGATGTCGGGGCGCATGCGGAAACGGTCCGAGCCCCACCAGTGCCCGGTGCGCCCGAAGCCGCAGATCACCTCGTCGGCGATCAGCAGGATGCCGTAGCGCTCGCAGATGCGCTCTACGGCGGGCCAGTAGCTCTCGGGCGGGACGATCACGCCGCCCGCGCCCTGGATCGGCTCGCCGATCAGGGCGGCGACGGTGTCGGGCCCGGCCTCCTGGATCGCCTGCTCGACCGCCCGGGCCCGGTCCTCGCCGAACTCGGCCGGGGTCATGCCGGTGTCGCGCCCCTCGCCGAACCAGTAGGGCTGGGGGACGTGGATCACGCCCTCGATCGGCAGGCCGGACTGGGCGTGCATCGCCCCCATGCCGCCGAGCGAGGCGCCGAGCACGGTGGACCCGTGGTAGGCGTTGCGGCGCGCGATGACCTTCTTGCGCTCGGGCTTGCCGAGGCAGTCCCAGTAGACGCGGGCGAGCCGGAAGGCGGTGTCGTTCGCCTCGGAGCCCGAGTTGGCGAAGAACACGCGCTCGAACCCGTCCGGGGCCACGCCGGCGAGCGCCGCGGCAAAGGCCGCGGCGGCGGGGTGGGTGCACTGGAAGAACGTGTTGTAGTAGGGCAGCCGGGCCATCTGGTCGGCCACGGCGTCCACGATCTCCTGGCGCCCGTAGCCGACCGCGACGCACCAGAGACCGGCCATCCCGTCGAGGATGCGGTTGCCGTCGCTGTCGGTCAGCCAGCAGCCGTTGGCGGCGACGATCACGCGGCTGCCCTTGGCGGCCAGCGCCTGGCTGTCGGTGAACGGGTGCCAGTGGTGCGCGGCGTCGAGCGCCTGGACGGCCTGGGTGTCGAGCGGCGTGTTCGGGATCATCGGCGGGCTCCGGCGGTCGCGGCGCTTGCTTATGTGATCACAAATTCAGCGGGTCAAGCGTGGGCCGGGCCGCGCCGCGCCGCGGTGCCGCTCGCGACGACGCCGCGCCCGCAGGGCCCGGAACCGCGATACGCCGAAGGCGCCTCCGGCGTGCCGGGGTTCCGGGGCCTTCGGCCTCAGCCGGGCGCGCTGGCCGATTTCTCGGCAAGCTCGGCGACGAGGGTCGCGCCCTGGGCCACATCGGCGCGGATCGCACAGGCCACGGTCGCCGCATCGCCCTTGGCCAACCCGCGCAGCGCGCCAGCGTGGTGGTCCTCCAGCGCGCGGGTGCCGATGACGGCATAGACGCAGCGCATCGTCGGCGCGGTCTGCAGCCACACGCTCTCGACCAGCGCCAGCAGCGCGGGCGCCCCGGCGGCTGTGTAAAGGGCGGCGTGGAAGGCCGTGTTGGCGCGGACGTAGCCCGGCGCATCGCCCGCTGCGACCGCGCGCCCCAAGTCGTCGTCGCACGCGCGCAAGCGCGCGCCGAGCGCCGCACGGCCGCCCCGGTCCAGCGCCGCGACGGCACGGGCCGCAAGGGCAGGCTCCAGCAGCGCGCGCGCCTCGAACAGTTCGCCGAGCGCCGCGGCGTCGGGGGTCGGCACCAGGATCCGACCCGAGGCGGTGAGCGACAGCGCCCGCTCGGCCGCCAGCCGCCGCACTGCTTCGCGCGCCGGGGTCATCGACACCCCGGTCTCGGCGGCGACGCCGCGGATGGTGAGGCTGACGCCGGGCGCCAGATCGCCGGCCAATAGGCGCGCGCGCAGGGTGCGATACACCCGCTCATGCGCCGTCGCGCCGGCGCCTGGATCGCCGGCTCCGGCCTGCGCCCGGCGCGTGCCCGCGCCTGTAGGTCCAGCGTCCGTAGGTCCGGCGTCGGAAGGTCCGATGTCGGTCGGTCCTATCGCGGCTGTCGCGTGCAGGGCGGCGGGGCGGGGGTCGGCGATGGTCATCTGGTCTCTCTGGTGATTTCTCGGGCCGCGTTCGATCCCTGGCGACGCCCGCACGGCGCGCGCCGTGCGCCACGCCCCTGCCGAGCGTCGCCCTGCATGGCGTCAAAGCCGACGGCTGTCACGCGCAGCGTCGCGCCTGCGGTCGGCGCGTTGGCGGGAGCGACGGGCGGGAGCGACGGGCGGCAGCGCCGGTTGGGAGCGCAGATTGGCATCGCCAGGTGGGAGCGCCGGTTGAGAGCGCTGGGCGGGAGCGCCGGTTGGGAGCGCCGGTTGGGAGCAATGGGCG
>JBCCMW010000068.1:0-13484 GCA_039026175.1 Pseudomonadota bacterium | reverse complement strand
GTCGTGCCCCGCGCGGTGCACCCCGTCGCACACCGCATCGCGCCCCCTGTCGCACCCCGCCTGGTGATCCGTCCCTACGGCGTGCGGGCCACCCGCATCGCCCCGGCCGTCGGCGTCACCGTCAGCGGCACCGTTCAGCTGACGCGCTGAGCCGCTCGGCGCTGTCCGGTCCCAAAACCAACCCAACGCACACCGAAACGCTGCCAACAGGATGAACCCATGACCGCCAACACCGCCATCGCCAGCGTCGCCGCGCTGCTCGCCGTCTTCGCCGTGCCCCAGGCCGCCATGGCCGATCGCGACCAGGTGGTCGCCAACTTCATGCAGGCCGACGGCAACGCCGACGGCGCCCTGACATTGAGCGAATTCACCACGCTGATCGACCTCAACGCCGCCAGCGGGATCGGCCGCGCGGCGATGATCAAGCGCTTTGGCAAGTACGATGTCGCCTTCCAGCGGCTGGACCGCGATGCCGACGGGCTGGTCACCGCCGAGGAAATCCAGCGGCTCGCCCAGCAGGCGCAGCGCTGATGCCGCGCGGCGTTGCCCATGTCGCAGCGCTCTCCGCAAAGCCCGGTCGCTGCCCGGCCGCGGCGCCCCAACCAGGCGCCAGGCGCATACACACCCGTCTCGCCCCCGGCACGATGGCCGCGGCCGATGCCTGCCGCTTTCCGGCTGCAGGCGAGACCCAGTCACGGGAAAGCGCCGCCACGCTGTACCGGCAGATGACGCCGGCCGAGCGCGCCGCCGCTGCCCGCGACCGCGACCCGGAGAAGACGCCGTGCGGCTGGGCCGGCTGGGCTGCGGCCCCTGCGACAGGAGGCGAGGGATGAGCATGCTGCGCCGTCTGGCGATCCTGCCGCCGGTGCTGTTGGGCGCCGCGATGGTCTGGTTTGCCGCCCATACCCAGCCCTCACCGCCGGTCCTGACGGTCCAGGAGCGGCGCGTGCCCGTCTCCTATGTCACCGTCGCACCGCGCACCGTGGCGCCGCACATCACCGGCTTCGGCACCGTCGAGCCCGCGCGGGTCTGGGCCGCGGTGGCGCAGGTCTCGGGGCCCGTCTCCTATGTGCATCCGGCCTTCGTGCGCGGCGGCTTCGTGGCGCGCGGCGAGGTGCTGGTGCGCATCGCGCCCGACGATTATGCGCTGGCGCTGGAGAGCGCGGACGCCGAGCTGAAGGGTGCCGAGGCCCGGGTCCAAGAGCTGCAGGCAAGCGCGCGCACGACGCAGGCCTCTCTGGCGATCGAGCGCGAGATGCTGGCGCTGGCCGAGACCGACCTGGCGCGCACCCGTCGCCTCGCCGCCAGCGGTACGGTTTCCGATACCGTGGTCGACGAGCGGCGGCGCGAGATGCTGGCCCAACGCGCGCAGGTGCAGACCCTGGAGAACACCCTGGCGCTGCTGCCGGTCCAGATCGAGGCACTGCAGCAGACCGCCGCCGCCGCAGCGGTGGCGCGCGAGGCCGCGGCGCTGGATCTGTCGCGTACCGTCGCGGTCGCGCCGTTCGACGCGCGGGTGTCGCGCGTCGATGTCGAAATCAGCCAGTTCGTCTCGGCCGGTGCCACCATGGGGACGCTGGACGACGCGCGTCTGGCCGAGATCGACGTGCAGATGCCGCAGGTCCGGGCGACCGAGCTTGCCCGCCTGGGCGCCGCCGCACATGCCGCCGCTGCGACCGACGGCGCTGTGCTGGGCCGGGCCGAGGACGCGCAGCCCGACCCGGGCAGCCTGGTCCGCCCGGTGCCGGGCGCGCCTTCGGCCGAGCCTGCCGAAACCCCGCCCACCGCGCGCGAACGGCTGCACCCCATCGCGGCGCCGATGCGTGCGGGCGCGGGCGCCGGCAGAGGACAGGGCGGCCCGCTCCGGATGACCGCGCAGGTCGGCCTGACCCAGGGTCCCGGCACCGTGCCTTGGCCGGCCGAGGTGTCCCGCATCTCGGACACTGTGGATCCGCAAACCCGCTCGGTAGGCGTGATCGTGCGCGTCGCCGAACCCTATGGCAGCGTCTCGCCCGACGGCACGCCGCGGCCGCCGCTGATCAAAGGCACCTTCGTGCGCGTCACGCTGCAGGCCCCGCCGGTGCCCGGCGTGATCCTGCTGCCGCGCGCCGCCGTCCGCGACGGGCGGGTGATGCTGGTCGGACCCGACGACCGGCTGGCCTATGCCAGCGTCGAGCCGCTGTTGGCGCTGGACGGCGTTGCGGTGCTGGCGCCCGGCGCCCTGCCCGCGGGCACGCGCGTGGTGACCAGCGACCCGACGCCGGCGCTGGAAGGTCTGCTGCTGGCGGCCCAGCCAGACGCCGCAGCCGAGGCCCGCCTGAACGCCGCCGCGCACCGAGGCACGCCATGATCCGCTTTTTCGCCGCCCATCCGACGGCCGCCAACCTGATCATGCTGCTGATGATGGTCGTCGGTCTGGCGGCCGCACCCCACCTGCTGCGCGAGACCTTCCCGCGCGTCGAGCCGCGCGAGGTCGAGGTGACGATCGCCTATCCCGGGGCGGCAGCCGACGAGGTGTCGCGCGCCCTCTGCACCCGGATCGAGGATGCGATGAACGGCCTGCGCCATCTCAAGGAGGTGCGCTGCAACGCGTTCGAAAGCCGCGCGGTGGCCACGGTCGAGATGCTGCAAGGCGGCGACTTCGCCCGTTTTACCGACGACATCGAGGCCGAGATCGGCGCGGTCGACGACCTGCCCGAGATGGCCGAGACGCCGGTGATCCGCCAGCAGGGCCTGACCGACCTGGTTGCCGTGGTCGCGGTCACCGCCGAGGGGGCGCACGGGCTGACCGAACTGAAGGCGCTGGCCGAGGGGCTGGAGGCGCGGATGCTGCGCTGGGGCGGGATCCCCAAGGTCGAGGTGTCGGGCTTTGCCGACCCCGAGATCCGCGTCGAGATCGATGAGGCGGCCACCCGTGCGCTGGGCCTCAGCCTGGAGGACATCGCCGCGGCAGTGGCGCGGCAGAACGTGGAACTGCCGCTGGGCGAGTTGGTCTCGCCCGACGGCACGGCGCTGTTGCGCTTTGCCGACCGTCGCCGCGCCGCCGACGCGCTGCGCGATGTCGTGGTCGCCGCCAGCGCCCAGGGCGGCACGGTGCGGCTGGGCGACATCGCGCACATCGCCGAGACAGTGGCGGACCGCGAGGTGGCGGCCGAGCTCAACGGCGCGCCCGCCGCGATCCTGCGTGTCACTAAGGCCGAGACCGATGACACGCTGCGGGTGATGGACAGGCTCCGCGCCTTTATCGCGCACGAAGAGGCGTCGCTGCCGCCCGGGGTGGACATCACCATCACCGGCGAGGCCGCGAGCGTCCTGGACGACCGGCTGCGCATGCTTCTGCGCAACTCGTTGCAGGGCTTGGCGCTGGTGTTCGGCGTGATGTGGCTGTTCTTCGGGCTGCGCCAGGCGTTCTGGATCTCGGCCGGGCTGCCGGTGGCCTTTCTGGGCGCAATCGCGGCGATGGCAGCGCTCGGCTACTCGATCAACATGCTGACGCTGGTGGCGCTGCTGATCGTGATCGGCATCCTGATGGACGACGCCATCGTGATCGCCGAGAACATCGAGACCAAACGCGCCGAGGGTCTGTCGCCGCTCGAGGCATCAGTGCAGGGTGCGTGGCAGGTCGCACCGGGCGTCTGCGCCTCGTTCGCCACCACGGCCGTGGTGTTCGGCGCGCTGGCCTTTCTGCAGGGCGATGTGGGCCAGTTGTTACGCGTCGTCCCGGTGGTGATGCTGCTGGTGCTGGCCGTCTCGCTGGTCGAGGCGTTCCTGATCCTGCCTGCCCATTTGTCGCACGGCGCGCCGGCCGTGCCCGAGCCGCCCCGCCGCGCCGAGCGCTGGCTCGACGCGTTGCGCCGGCGCGTGGTGGGCCCGATGGCCCGCGCGGCGGTCGCGTGGCGCTGGCTGACGATGGGCATCGCGCTGCTGGCGTTCCTGGCGTCGATGGCGGCGGTGATGGGCGGCGCGCTAAAATTCCAGGCCTTTCCCACGCTCGACGGGGACCAGATCGAGGCACGCCTCGCCCTGCCCGCCGGTGCGTCCATCGAGCAGACCGAGGCGGCGATGGCCGGTGTGCTGGCGGGGCTGGATCGGGTGGATGCCGCGCTCTCGCCCGCCAACCCCGGCGGCGCACCCCTGGTGCGCGACATCGTCGTGACCTACGGCGAGAACGCAGACATCGGCGGCAGCGGCGCGCACCTTGCGACCGCCCGTGTCGACCTGATGGGCACCGAGACGCGGACCGCGAGCCTGTCCGAGGTGCTTGCCGCCTGGCGGGCCGAGACGCCGCTTACCCCGGCGATCCGGCGGCTGACCCTGGTCGAGAGCGTGCGCGGGCCGGCGGGGCGGGCACTGGAGATCCGCCTGGCGCACGACGATCTGACGACGCTGGCGCGCGCGGCCGGCAGCCTGCGCGCGTGGCTGGCGCGGTACGCCGGCACCGACAACATCGCCGACGATCTGGCCCCCGGCCGGCCCGAGCGGCGCATCACGCTCCGCGACGGGGCAGGCGCGCTCGGCCTCGACGCCCGGGCTGTCGCCGACCAGCTCCGCGCCGGGTTCCAGGGGATGACGGCCGACGTGGTCGAGGCCGAGGGCGTCACCTGGGACATCGAGCTGATGCTCGACGCGGCCGACCGCCGGACGATGGGCGACCTAGACGGGTTCTCGATCAAGACCCCCGCGGGGGCGCGCGTGCCGTTGGCTGCGGTGGCCGAGATCCGCGACGGGCGGGGCCCGGCCGTGCTGCGCCGCGTCGCCGGCCGGCCGACGGTCACCGTCACCGGCGACGTGGACACGCGCTTCGGCAACGCCGACCGGATCGTGCGCGATACCGTCGCCAGCTTCGTGCCGCAGCTCAAGGCAGCGCACCCGGGGCTGGCGGTCACGATCAAGGGCGAGGCCGAGGCGGCCGACGAGACGCTGTCCTCGATGTTCGCCGGTCTGGCCGTCGGGGTGCTCAGCGTGTTCGTTGTGCTCAGCATCCAGCTTCGCAGCTACACCGAGCCCGTGGTGGTGATGGCGATCATCCCGTTCGCGCTGATCGGCGCGGTGGCGGGGCATTTGGCCTTGGGCATCGACATGTCGCTGCCCAGCATGCTGGGCTTTGCCTCGCTCGCCGGCATCGTGGTCAACGACTCGATCCTGCTGGTGCACGTGATCAAGGACAAGCGCGCCCAGGGCATGCCCGTCTCGGAGGCGGCGCCGCTGGCGGCCGAGGCGCGGTGTCGGGCGATCCTGCTGACCTCGCTGACCACGGTCGTCGGCGTCGCGCCGCTGCTGTTCGAGACCAGCCTGCAGGCGCAGCCGCTGATCCCGCTGGTCTGCTCGATCGCCGGCGGGCTGACGGCGACGACGCTGCTGATCTTGCTGGTCGTGCCGGCGTTCTATGGCGTGCTCGACGATCTGGGACTGGCCTCGCCGGCCGGTCGCCCGCCGGCGACCGCCACCGCGCGCGACACCGCGGCATCCCTGCCCGCCACCGCGCGGCCCAGCGTCGCGCTCTAGCGTCGCGCTCTAGCGCCGGGCGCGCAGCGCCGCTGCGCGGTCTTCGGCCGCAATTGACAGACGGCAGGCGCGGGCCCCTTGCTGCGCCTGTGCGTATCGAGACGACACAGCGGGGAGCGGCGCGGCACGGCGGTGGCGTTGCCGGGTGGATCGGCGGGGCCACGTCGCCCGCCACGCTGCCCTGGCTTGCCATCTATGCCCTGCTGGCTGCCGCATGGGCAGCGGTGTGGGCGATGGACCCCCAGGCCGAGGTGCCGCCCGAGCTGCGCGCGCTCGGCATCGACACGCTCGCAGCACTCTGTCTCGCCGCCACGCGCGACGCCTCGTTCCTGGGGCTCTGGGCGATGTGGGCGACGATGGGTGCTGCGATGATGCTGCCCACCGCCGTGCCAGCGCTGCGCGCGTTCGGCGCCATCGGCGAGACGTTGGCCCTGCGCCAGCCGGGGGCTGTGTCGGCGCTGGCGCTGCCGGCGCTGGCCGCTGGGTACCTGGCGGTCTGGGTCGGGTTTGCCGTGGTCGCGGCCGGCGGGCAGATCGCGCTCATCGCGGGCGGGTATCTGGGCCTCGGCGAGGACGCGGTGAACTCGCCGGGCATCGCGGCGGCGTTGTTGCTGCTGGCCGGCGCCTGGCAGTTCACCGCGCTCAAAGAGGCGTGCCTGCGCCGCTGCCGCGCGCCGACGACCTTCTTTCTGGCCGTCTGGCGCCCCGGTGCGCGCCCCGCCTTTGGCATGGGGCTGCGCATGGGCCTCGACTGTCTGGGCTGCTGCTGGGCGCTGATGCTGCTGGCCTTCGTCGGCGGCACCACGAACCTGCTGTTCATGGGCGGCGCCACGCTGCTGATGATGCTGGAAAAGCTGCCCGATATCGGTCGTCCGCTCACGCGGCCCGTCGGTTTCCTGCTGCTGGGCGCCGGAACCGGAATGGCCCTTCATGCGGTCTCTATGGGAACGTGAACAAAAACGACAAAACGAAATTGGGAGGACAGCATGGACAGCTGGACCATCGAGGGTGAGCTCATCCTCAACTGCAACTGCACGGTTTTCTGCCCGTGCGTCGTCAGTCTCGGCAAACATCCGCCGACCGAGGGCTACTGCCAGGCCTGGATGGGCGTGCGCATCGACCAGGGCGCCTTCAACGGCGAGGATCTGTCGGGCCTGAACGTCGGCATGATGCTGGACATCCCCGGCGAGATGGCGCGCGGCAACTGGAAGGCCGCCGCCTACATCGACGAGCGTGCCTCCGAGGCAGCCTACGACGGGCTGCTCAAGATCTTCTCGGGCCACGCCCGCGGCACCACGGGCCTGTTCTCGATCCTGGTGGGCGAGTTCCTGGGCGCCGAGCGCCAGCCCGTGAGCTACGAGACCGAGGGCAAGACCCGCCGGCTGATCGTGGGCAAGAAGATCAAGGGCGCCGTCGCGCCGATCGAGGGCCCAGACCCCGACAGCGAGGTCCAGGTGACCAACACCGGCTATTGGATGGGACCGGACATCACCATCGCGATGGCAAGCCAGGGACGCGTGCGCGACCGCGGCCGGGTCTGGGATTTCGACGGCCGCAGCGCCGAGATCTGCCAGATCCGCTGGGGCAACGCCTGACCGCCGGTCCGGAGCGCAGACGATGACGATGATGAACCAGCCGATGTTCACCCGCAGCCGCCGCATCCGCGAGACGCCGTTCAGCCGCCGGGTCGATGCCGCGGGCGTGGCGGCCTACACCTGCTACAACCACATGCTGCTGGCCACCAGCTTCGGGGACATGGAGGCCGAGTACCGCCATCTCAAGGACTGCGTGCAGGTCTGGGACGTGGCGGTGGAGCGCCAGGTCGAGATCCGCGGCGCCGACGCGGGCCGTCTGGTGCAGATGCTGACGCCGCGCGATTTGCGCCCCATGACCGAAGGGCGCTGTTTCTATACCCCCATCGTCGACGAGACCGGGGGCATGATGAACGACCCGGTCACGTTGAAGCTGGCCGACGACCGCTATTGGATCTCGATCGCCGACAGCGATTTGCTGTTCTGGATCAAAGGCATCGCGCGCGGTCTTTCGTTTCAGGTGGACGTCACCGAACCCGAGGTGTCGCCGCTGGCCATCCAGGGCCCACTGGCCGAGGAACTGATGGTCCGGGTGTTCGGCGACACGGTGCGGCGGATCCGCTTTTTCCGCTACTCGTGGTTGGAATTCGGCGGCAAGGATCTGGTGGTCGCGCGCTCGGGTTACTCCAAGCAGGGCGGCTTCGAGATCTATGTCGAGGGCGGGCGCGACTATGGCGAGCGGCTGTGGGACGCGCTGTTCGAGGCCGGGCGCGATCTGGACGTGCGCGCGGGCTGCCCGAACCTGATCGAGCGCATCGAGGGCCGGCTGCTGAGCTACGGCACCGACATGACGCGCCAGAACACGCCGCACGAATGCGGTTTGGGCAAATTCTGCGACACGCGCATCGCGCTGGGCTGTATCGGGCGCGACGCGCTGCTGCGCGTGGCCGCGGACGGGCCGATCCGCCAGATCCGCAGCTTTACCGTCGACGGCCCGCCGCTGCGTCCCTGCACCAGCGACTGGTCGATCATCGCGGGCGAAAGGCGGGTGGGCCGCATCACCTCGTGTGCCTGGTCGCCGGATTTCCACACCAACGTGGCCATCGGGATGATCCACCTGACGCATTGGGACGACGGCACGCGCGTCGTGGTGAAGACACCCGAGGGTCGCCGCGGCGCCACCGTCCGGGTGAACAGCTTTACCTGAACCGCCGACCGCCCGGCCACGACCGCCCTACAGACCCGGGGGGCCGGGCACCGACCTCACCCGATCGGTTCCAGTCGGCCACTGATCGGGGTCCGACGGCTGGACTTGGGCGCCCCGCGGCCCGACGCTCGACCGACCCGCGCCGCCGCCGTCCGCCAAACAGGCGCCGGCGCCGGCCAAGACGACCAACCATCGCCAGAACCTGCGCCAAGCAGGCGGCACCGCGACCACCGCGCGACCCAGGGAGAAACGCACCATGAACCTCAGGCCGGACCCGACCTTCCACCCCACCGCCAAGCTCGCCATGGAGGCGCCGCCCGAAACGCTGGCCTATACCCTGATGCTCAGCCCGGACGGCTCGCAGCCCGACGGGCTGGCGGTGGTCGACGTCAACCCGGCCTCGCCCGACTTCGGCACGATCGTCCACAGCGTGATCATGCCGAACAAGGGCGACGAGTTTCACCACTTCGGCTGGAACGCCTGTTCGGCGGTGCTGTACCCGATGTCGGGGCACGCGTTCCTGGAGCGGCGCTACCTGATCATCCCGGGCATCCGCTCCTCGCGCATCTACGTGGTCGACGTGAAGGGCGGGCCCAAGGCCGCCAAGATCCACAAGATCGTCGAGCCCGAGGAGGTGTTCTCGAAGACCGGCTACTCGCGCCCCCACACCATCCACTGCGGGCCCGAGGGGATCTACGTCTCGACGCTGGGCGGCGGCGGGCCGGACGGCACCGACGGGCCGCCGGGCATCTTCATCATGGACTGCGAGACCTTCGAGGTGATCGGCCGCTACGAGATCGACCGCGGCCCACAGGACAAGCAGTACGATTTCTGGTGGAACCTGCCGCGCGACTACATGGTCAGCTCGGAATGGGGCCTGCCGCCGCAGTTCGAGAACGGCATCGTGCCCGAGGATCTGCTGGCCAACAAATACGGCCACCGGCTGCATTTCTGGAACCTGCGCGAGCGGCGCAACGTCCAGACCATCGACCTCGGCGCCAACCATCAGATGGCGCTGGAGATCCGGCCCGCCCACGATCCGGTCAAGGAGTACGGCTTCTGCGGCGTGGTGGTGGATACGACCAACCTGGAGGGCTCGATCTGGACCTGGTGGCGCGAGGACGGGAAATTCCACGCCAAAAAGACCGCGACCATCCCGCCCGAACCCGCCAAGGCCGACGACCTGCCTCCGCTGCTGAAGGGGTTCGAGGCCGTGCCCCCGCTGGTCACCGACATCGATCTCAGCCTAGACGACCGGTTCCTGTACGTCTCGTGCTGGGGAACGGGCGAGATGCGCCAGTACGATGTCAGCGACCCCATGGCGCCGAAACTGGCCGGCAGCGTCCACATCGGCGGGATCACGCGCAAGACCAAGCACCCCTCGGGCGGCGACTATCGCGGCGGCCCGCAGATGGTCGAGATCAGCCGCGACGGCAAGCGGGTGTACTGGACCAACTCGCTGTACTCGACCTGGGATGACCAGTTCTATCCCGACGGGGTGCCGGCGGCGATGGTCAAGGCGGACGTCGGCGCGGACGGCGGGCTGACGCTGGACCCCAACTTCTACGTGGCGTTCCCCGACGGCTACCGCAGCCACCAGATCCGGCTGGAGGGCGGCGACTGTTCGACGGACAGCTTCTGCTACCCGTCGGTCTGAGCCTTGCCGTTCGAGCTGGAGAGCACGGCGGCGCTGTGGCTGGCTGTGATCGCCAGCGGCATCTTCCACGGTGTGAACCCGGGGATGGGCTGGCCGCTGGCGGTTTCGGCCGCGCTGATGGAGCGGCGGGCGGGGGCGTTGTGGCCCGCCCTCGCCGCCCTCGCAGCGGGCCATATGGCGGCGATGTTCGCGGTGCTGCTGCCCTTTGCGCTGTTGATCGCAGTCGTTCAATGGCAGGGCGAGATCCAGATGGCGGCGGGCGTGCTGGTGCTGGGTCTCGGGCTGTGGCTGTTCGTGACCAAGCGCCATCCGCGGTTTCTGGCCCGGGTGCCGCCTACGCAGATGGCGCTGTGGTCGTTCCTGATCGCGGTGGCGCACGGGGCGGCGCTGATGCTGGTGCCCATCTACCTCGGTCTCTGCCGCATCGACGAGGGCGATGCCGGGCACCTGGCCGCCGACACGCTGATGCGCGACGGCGTGATCATGGCGCTGGTCGTCGCGCTCGCCCATTCGGCGGGCATGATGGCCACGGGCGGCGCGCTGGCCTTCTCGGTGCACCGTTGGCTGGGCGTGCGGTTCATCCGCCAGGGCTGGTTCGATCTGGAACGCGTGTGGGCCGGTAGCCTGATCCTGGTCGGCGGGCTGGCGCTGACCCTGGCGTAAGGTATCGATAGGCCGCTGAAACAGGCGATTAGGCGCCGATCCTCACTGATCGCACGAAAGGGCGGTTGCCGCCTCCAGCGCGCGGCAACTGTCGATCAGCACCGGCGGCAGGGCGCTGCGTTCGGCTTCGCCGAGCGCCTGGGAGGCGCCGTTCCACGGCAGATCGCGCCGCGCCGACTTGAGCAGCGCGACGACGCCCGACACGTGGGCGGCGGCGATCGAGTCCCCGGTGAAAAAGTCGTAGCCGCCGTCGGCGGCGGCGCTCATGACGTCGCGCCCCGGGGCGGTGATCCCGTCTCGACGCCCCCGGCTGGCCTGCTGCGCGGTGCCCTGCCGCCCCGTCGCCCCCGCCGTGGCCCCCGCTGTCGCCCCCGCCGTCGCCCCCGCCGTGGCCCCCGCGGGTGCCCCCGCCGTCGCCGTCCCGCCCGCCCGGGCGGGCCCGTCCGCACGCACGGCGATCACCATCGGCAGCACGGCGGGATAGCGCGCCTCGTCCTCGCCGCCGTGCGCCGCCACCACCACGATCCCGGCCTCGCTCGCCCGTTCGATCAGCGTGGTGATCAGCGGGTCCTCGGTCCCGGCGAGGCTGAGGTTGATCACGTCGGCCCCGTTGGCGATGGCAAAGTTCAGCGCCCGGGCCAGCGAGAAGCTGTTGCATCGTCCCTGGCGCTGGGGCCCTGCGCCCTCCTCCCAACAGGCGCGCAGCGCCAGCAGATCGGCGCCTGGCGCGACGCCCACGATGCCCCGGCCGTTGGCGCCGTCGGCGGCGATGATGGCGGCGATGGCGGTGCCGTGCCGCTCGGCCACCTCGCCGACCGGGTCGACCCGCACGAAGTCGCGCCAAAGCACGGTGCGTGCGGTCAGGTCCTGGTGGTCCGTCGCCACGCCGGTGTCGACGACGGCGACGCGGATGCGCTGACCCGTCACCTGCTCGTGTGCCGCCAGGGCGTTGACGGCGTGCAGCCCGCGCTGCAGCGGAACGAACTCGTCAGCATAGGCCACCGCGGATTGGGTCTGGTAGGTGCGCAGCGGGACCGCCGTCAGCACTGCGCCGTCCTGCATCAGCTTCTCGCTGAAATCCTCGGGCGTCATCCCGGGCGGCGTGCGCAGCACCAGGCAATAGACCTCGATCGTGTCCAGCGGCCAGCCGGCGACAACGTCGCCCCCGTGCTTGGCCGTGAACTGGGCGGCGTAGGCCGCGGTGCGGGTCTCGGCCGACAAGGCCACGGTGACGATCACCGTGGACGCCGGCACCAGCGACCGCGCGTCGGCGAGCGGCGGGGCGGATGGCGCCGGCGCGACCAGCGCCGCACACCCCGAGAGCGCCAGCATCAGCGCCACCGCCACCGCCGCCGGCCGGCGGAACAGGGCGATCACTGCCCGGCCCCCGTGCCGCCGGCCCCACCCGGGGTCGAGACCCCGTCCATGGCCGCCAGGGCGACGCCCGGATCGGCCGAGAGGCGCCGCAGCGCTTCGGTCGCCCGGTCCGCCGCGACGCGGCCCCGTATCAGGCCCGCCTCGGAGGGCCCGTCGATCCCCTCCAGCCCGGCCTCGGCCATCAGCGCGCGCACGGCCTCGACGTCGGTCCCCGGCGCGGGCAGCACGCGGATTTCGACCAGCCCGTCCTGGCTGGGCGCCGCCGGCGCCGTCAGCGTGACGAACTCGGCGGTGTCCTGACGCGGCTGATAGACGACGACCGCGACCGCCAGGATGGCCGCGACCGAGGCGACGGCCGTGGGCCAGCGCATCTCGCCCTGGGGCACCAGTCGCTGCAGCAGGCCGACCAGCCTGTCCCACAGGCCGGGGCCGCGAAACGTCGGCGCGGGCGTCGGCTCAGGCATGGGCGGGGGCGCGGGCGTCGGCGCGGGCGTGGGCGTCGGCGCGGTCTCGGTGTCCTCGGTGGCAGCGTCGGCGCCCAACTGGCGCGACAGCCGCGCCCACGCCGCCGCTTCGCCCACGGTCTCGTTGTCCATCGCCTGCAGCGAGGCGCCGAGACGCCGCTCGGCCGCCAGCTCGGCCGCCATGCGCGGGTTGGCCGCCAGGTGTGCCTCGACCATCGCCGCTTCCTCGGGCGACAGCGTGCCGTTCACATACCAAGGCAGCAGCTCCCACACCTCGGCTTCGATATCCTTGTTCTCAGTCATGGGCCGATCCTCCAAGCACGGCGCGGAGCTGGTGGCGGGCCAGCGACATACGCGACTTGACCGTTCCCACCGCACAGTCGACGATCTCCGCCGCCTCGCGGCACGACAGTCCCCAGACGTAGGTCATCTCGACCAGCGCCCGCAGTTCGGGGTCCAGCTTCGACAGCGCCCGCGCGATCGAGGCCCGGTCGTCCAGCCGCGCCGGGGCGGCCGACAGGTCGGGCCGGTCGGGCACCGCATCCAGCGGCACCGCCATCTTGTCGGTCATCCGCCGACGGTGGCGACGCATGGTTTGGCGATAGGCGATGCCGAAGATCCAGGTCGACACCTTCGAGCGGCCCTCGAACCGCGCGGCCGCCTTCCAGACCGCCAGCATCGTGTCGCTGGCGGCTTCGTCGGCCAGGTCGGCGGCCAGACCGGTGCGCAGCGCAAAGCCCATCACCGCGCCGTAGAAGCGCCGATGCAGCCGTTCGAACGCTTTTCGGTCGCCGCGGGCCACGTCGGCGAGCAACGCAGCGTCGGTATCGGGCGCATCAGATGGATTTTCCACGGCTCGTATCATGTCATACTCCCTGAACATCCCTGAGTGCGCAGGGCGCCGGGTTCGGTTCATTTTTTTTTCCGCAGGCCGCGGAACGGGCGCACAGGCTATGAGGGACAGTTCTGAGGGACGGCTCTAGGCGGCGGCTCTAGGCGGCGGCTCTGGGCGGCGGCTCTAGGCGGCGGCTCTGGGGGGCGGGCCGACGCCGGCAACGTCTCGGCCCGGGCCAACAGCG
>JBCCMW010000067.1:0-13553 GCA_039026175.1 Pseudomonadota bacterium | reverse complement strand
CTCCCAGAGGCCCCTCCCAGAGGCCCTTCCCAGAGGCCCTTCCCAGAGGCCCTTCCCAGAGGCCCTTCCCAGAGGCCCTTCCCAGAGGCCCTTCCCAGAGGCCCTTCCCAGAGGCCCTTCCCAAAGGCCCTTCCCGGCAGCATGCCCACCAGTCCCAGCACGGCGGCTGCTCCGGACAGCACGCCCACCAGTCCCAGCACGGCGGCGCCTCCCGGCAGCGCGCTCCGGTGGCCCTTCCTAGCAGCGCGCCCTGGCAGCGCGCCTTGGCAGCGCGTCCCGGCGATGCGGCCAGGCAGCGGGTTGTGGCAGCGCGTCTTGGCGGCCCATTCCGGCGGTAGTGGTACTGTGCGGTATACCGACGTGGACAGCCGGGCGCCGCGCCACTACTGTCCCGTGGTCGAACAACCGGGGATAACCCGATGCAGGCACAGAGCAGCCACCGCGCCGGGCCGGCAGCGCCGACCGGTTCGGGCCGGCCGGCCGACACCGCGCCGGCCATCGAGGCGCCGTCGGGCAAGGGCGCGGGCGACGAGAATTTTCCCGTCGGCTCGCGGCTGATCGCCCCGCGGCTGCGCCCGCATGTGATGGCCTATTACGCCTGGGCCCGCGGCACCGACGACATCGCCGACGACCCGACGCTGCCCCCGGCCGAGAAGATCCGCCGCCTGGATGCCTGCGAGGCCGCGCTGCGCAGCGGCGCCGGGGCGCCGGCCTTCGCCGTGCGCCTGGCCGAGAGCTTGGACCAGACCGGCGTCGATCCCGCCTGCGCGACCGATCTGCTGGTCGCCTTTCGCCAGGATGCGCTGCAGGCTCGCTATGCCGACTGGGCGGGCCTGCTCGGCTACTGCCGATACTCGGCCCACCCGGTGGGTCGCTTTTTGCTGGCGTTGCACGGCGAAAGCGCGGCGACGGCGCCGGCGGGCGATGCGCTCTGCGCTGCGCTGCAGGTGATCAACCACCTCCAGGACCTGGGCGCCGACCGGGCGCGGCTGGACCGGGTATACCTGCCGCAGGACTGGATGGCCGAGGCCGGGATCGACGAGACCGCGCTCGATGCGCCGGCCGTTTCGCCCGGGCTGCGCGCCGTGATCGACCGCTGCCTGGACGGGACCGATGCGCTGCTGGACCGCGCGGCACCGCTGGCGCGCCAGGTGCGGAGCCGGCGGCTGGCGGCCGAGATCGCGGTGATCCAGGCCCTGGCCCGGCGGCTGGCGGGGCGGCTCCGCCGCGAGGACCCGCTGGCGACCCGCGTCGCTCACCGCAAGCGCGATCTTGTGCGCGGCGCGATGGCCGGTCTCGCGCGGCTTGGCCGACTGGCCCCGCCCCGGCGCGCGCCCGCGCCCGCGACGGCGCCCTGAGCTGGCCGGACCGATGCTCGAACGCCCCATCGTCTCGCCCACCGCCGGGGTGCCGGCCGATGCCGCCGGCGTGGTCGCCGCCACGCGGGCCGATGCCGAAGCCGCGCGGCTGATCGAGGCGCTATGGCCCGCGCCCACCGACGCCGACGCCGCGGCCGTGGCAGCGGCAATCACCAAGGCGGCCGGATCGTCCTTTGGGCCCGGCATGCGCGCGCTGCCCGCGCCCCGCCGGCGGGCAATGTGGGCGTTCTATGCCTTTTCGCGCGTCATCGACGATATCGCCGACGAGCCGATGCCCGATGCGGCGCGCGCCATGCTGCTGGACGCGTGGCGGCGCGAGGTCGCAGCGGCCTTCGCCGGGCGGGCGCAGTCCGGGGTGGGCCAGGCGTTGATGCCCTCGGTCTCGGCCTATGCGCTGCCGATCGAGGAGTTCCGCCTGCTGATCGACGGCATGGAGATGGATGCCGCCGGGCCCATCGTGGCGCCGCCGATGGCGACGCTGCGCGCCTACACCCGGCGTGTGGCGGGCGCCGTGGGCATGGTTTCGATGCGCATTTTCGGCGCCTGGCAAGGCCCGCTATCGGCCCGCTTCGCGCTGTCGCTGGGCGATGCGCTGCAACTGACCAACATCGTGCGCGACGTTGCCGAGGATGCGTCGCGCGGGCGTCTGTACCTGCCGGCCGAGATGCTGGCCCGCCACGCGATCCCGGCCGAGCCTGCGGCTGCGGCCGCGCATCCGGCGCTGCCGGTGCTGCTGGCCGAGCTCAGCACCCTGGCCCGGGCCGAGTTCGATGCCGCCCGCGCGGCGATCGCCGGCCACCCGCGCCGCGCGCTGACGCCGGCGCTGATGATGCTGGGCGTCTACGAGGCGACGCTGAACCGGATCGAGCAGCGGGGTTTCGCCCCCACGCCGCGGGTTCGGCTGGGCAAGATCGCCAAGCTGCGGGCGGCGCTGGCCGCTGTCGTTTCGCCGGCGGCGCACCGCCAGGTCGCGGGCTGAGCGTTGGCCGACGGTGGAGCCCCGCCCCGCGCGCCTGGCGGCGCCGCACCGGGTGTCGCCTCGGGCGTGGTGCACGTGGTCGGTGCCGGCATGGCCGGGCTGTCGGCGGCGCTGTGCCTGGCCGAGCAGGGCCGCGCCGTGCAGCTGTGGGAGGCCGCGGGTCATGCCGGCGGCCGGGTGCGCAGCTTCCACGACGCCGTGCTGGACCGGGTGATCGACAACGGCAGCCACCTGATCCTGACCGGCAACGGAGCCGTCGCCCGCTTTCGCGCCCGCGCCCGGGCGGCCGAGGATGCGCTGGTCGCAGCACCCCAGGCGTCCTTTCCGATGGTCGATCTGGCGGCCAGCGGGCCCGCGCGGCGCTTTACGCTGGCGCTGAACCGCGGGCCCCTGCCCTGGTGGATCGCCAGCCCCGCCCGGCGGGTGCCCGGCACCGGCGTGCGCGACTATCTGCGCGGCTGGCGGCTGGCCGTGGCGCCGGCGCATGCCACCGTCGCCGACGCCGTGCGCGACCGCGGTCCGCTGTGGCGCGCGTTCTGGGAACCGATGACACTGGGCGTGCTCAACACCACGCCCGAGCGCGGCCAGGCCCGGCTGCTGTGGCGCGTGCTGGCCGAAACCTTCGCCCGCGGCGCGGGCCCGTCGCGCCCGATGTTCGCCCCCGGCGGGCTGGACGGCGCGCTGGTGGCCCCCGCCGTGGCGCAGCTGCACGCGCTGGGCGTGCCGGTCGGGTTCAATCGGATGCTCAAAGCGATCCAGCGCGACCGGGGCCGTGCACAGGCCCTGGTGGTGGGCGAGGAACGCCTGGCGCTGGGGGACGGCGACAGCGTGATCCTGGCCCTGCCGCCCGCGCGGTTGCGCAAACTGATGCCCGAGCTCGACCCGCCGGGCGACGAGGGCGCGATCCTGAACGCCCATTTCCGCGTCGCGGACCCGGCCGCGATTGCCCACGTGGCCCCGCTGACGGGCGTGATCGGGGCGCTGGCGCAGTGGGTGTTCCGCCGCGGCGACGTGCTGTCGGTCACCGTCAGCGCGGCCGATCGCCTCGGCATCCTGGCAACACCGCGCGAGGAAGTGCAAAGCCAGATCTGGCGCGAGGTTCGCGCCGCCCTCGGTCTGCCCGATGATCTGGGCGTTGTTGGACGCGTAATCGTCGAAAAGAGGGCGACGTTTGATCAGTCGCCCGCCGGTGTGGCACAGCGCCTCGGTCCGAGGACCGCGCTCGCCAACGTGATACTGGCGGGCGACGCGACGGACACCGGCCTGCCGGCCACGATCGAGGGCGCGCTTCGGTCGGGCGAGACAGCGGCTGGCCTTGTGGCGGAAGGCCGGATCCCAGGCGTAGGATCGAGGATCGGCGCGTTGAGCACGGACGGGACGGGATGAAGCGCACGAACGGCACCGCGTGGGACCTGGAACAGGCGCAGCCGCTCGGCTCGGCGCTGGAGGCCGGGTTGGACCACGACGCCGCTGCCGAGCTCGAGGCCGCGGTGCCGCGGGCGGCCGCCTGGCCCGCGCGCGAGCGGGGCGCGGCCGATGGGAACGCGGCCGGCGAGAACGCGGCCGATGGGGAGACGACCGGCGGGAACGCGGCCGATGGGCACGCGGCTGATGGGGAGGCGACCGGCGGGAACGCGGCCGAGACCGTCACCCGCGACCGGCGCACGGATCTGATCGGTGCACAGCGCGAGGCGCTGTGGGCCATGCAGCAGGCCGACGGGCACATCGTCTTCGAGCTGGAGGCCGACTGCACTATCCCGGCCGAGTACGTGCTGCTGCGGCATTTTCTGGGCGAGATCGACCCCGCGCGCGAGCAGCGGATCGCCACCTATATCCGTTCGGTGCAGAAAGACGACGGGTCCTGGCCGCTGTTCCACGACGGCAGCGGCAACATCTCGGCCAGCGTCAAAGGCTATTGGGCGCTAAAGCTGATCGGCGACGATATCGACGCGCCGCACATGGCGCGCGCCCGCGCCTGGATCCTCGCCCAGGGCGGGGCGGCCACGGCCAACGTGTTCACCCGGATCATGATGGCGCTGTACCGCGAGATCCCGTGGCGCGGCATGCCCTGCATCCCGGTCGAAGCGATCCTGATGCCCGAGTGGTTTCCCTTCCACATGAGCAAGATCGCCTACTGGTCGCGCACCGTGCTGACGCCGCTGTTGATCCTGTATGCCAAGCGCGCCCGCGCCCAGAACCCCACGGGCAAGTCGATCCGCGAGCTCTTTACCGTCCCGCCCGAGGAACAGAAGACCTGGCAGATCAACCCCACCGGCAGCCGCATCGGCGAGATGTTCCTGCTGCTGGACAAGGCGCTTCAGACGGCCGAGCCGTTCTTCCCCCGCGGCACGCGCGAGCGGGCGATCCGCAAGGCCGAGGCGTTCACCATCAGCCACCTGAACGGCCAGGACGGTCTGGGTGCGATCTATCCCGCGATGGCCAACGCGGTGATGGCGCTGCGCGTGCTGGGCTATGCCGAGGACAGCCCCGAGATGGTCACCGCCCGCGACGCGGTCGAGCGGCTGATGATCGAGCGGGGCGAGCAGCTCTATTTCCAGCCCTGCGTGTCCCCCGTCTGGGACAGCGCGCTGGCCGCCCACGCGGTGATGGAGGCGGGCGAGCGCGAGGACCCGCGCCTGACCGCGATGCTGGACTGGCTGGCCGACAAACAGATCCTGGACCATGTCGGCGATTGGGCCGTGCGCCGGCCGAACCTGCGGCCCGGCGGCTGGGCCTTCCAGTACGAAAACCCCGACTATCCGGACGTGGACGACAGCGCCGTCGTGGTGATGGCCATGCACCGCGCCGACCCCAAGCGGTATGCCGAGAACATCGACCGCGGGTGCGAGTGGCTGGCCGGCATGCAGTCGCGCTCGGGCGGCTGGGGCGCCTTCGACCCCGAGAACGAGCACTACTACCTGAACTCGATCCCCTTTGCCGACCACGGCGCGCTGCTGGACCCGCCCACGGTGGACGTGACCGCGCGCTGTATCGGGTGCCTGGCCCAGGTCGACGCGGTGGCCTATGCCGACAACATCCGCCGCGGCATCGCCTATATCCGCGCCGAGCAGGAGGTCGACGGCTCGTGGTACGGCCGCTGGGGCGCCAACTATGTCTACGGCACCTGGTCGGCGCTGGTGGCGCTCAAGGGCGCGGGCGAGGACATGTCCCAGCCCTACGTCCGACGCGCCGTCGCGTGGCTGGAGGCCAAGCAGCGCGCCGACGGCGGCTGGGGCGAGGGGCTGCAGAGCTACGAGGGCGAGGGCCAGGGGTTCGACCAGCAGTCGACCCCGTCGCAGACCGCCTGGGCGCTGCTGGGCCTGATGTCGGCCGGCGAGGTCGACAGCCCCGCGGTGCGCCGCGGCATCGACTGGCTGGCCCGCGCCCCGCGCGAACGCGACAGCGCGCGCTGGCACGAGCCCCACTACACGGGCACCGGCTTCCCCAAGGTTTTCTATTTGAAGTACCATGGTTACGCCGCGTTCTTCCCGCTCTGGGCGATGGGACGATACGAGCGTCTGATGGCCTCGAACGACCGAACGGTGACCTGGGGTATCTGACACCTGGCCGCCCGGACGCCCCCGCGCTGCGGCGGAAGGGCGGAACGCTGGGCGGCGGGCGGGACGGTGGCGTGTGCAGCGGTAGCAGGGGTGTGCGTGGGTATGGCGCCAGGCCAAGCGCGGATTGGCATCGTCTGCGGCCTGGTCGCCGAGCGCGAGACGCTGGGCCCGCTGCTGGACCATCCGCGCGTCGCCGTCGCCGTCTCGGGCGCGCGCCCGGCGCTGGCCGAGACCGAGGCCGCCGCGCTGGCCGAGGCGGGCTGCGATGTGCTGGTCAGCTATGGGCTGGCGGGCGGGCTGGCGCCGGGTTTGACGCCGGGCACGCTGATCTGGCCCCGCCATGTGGTGAGCGAGAGCGGCGAGGACTGGACCATGGAGGACGTCGCCGCCGCAACCGCCGCTTCGCGCACTGGACGCACGGTCGAGCGGCTCTTGGGGCTGGAGCGGGTTGCGGTGATGGTGAGCGAGAAGCAGGCCCTGGCCGCCGCCTCGGGCGCTGCGGCCGTCGACATGGAGAGCCACCGCGTGGCCCGCGTCGCCGCGGCGCGCGGGCGCCGCACCATCGCGTGGCGCGCCATCGGCGATCCGGCCTCGCGCGCCCTGCCCGCCCTGGCGGCGAACGCGGTGCGCCGCGACGGGCGGCCCGATATCCCGTCGGTGCTGCTGGGCCTGCTGCGCCGCCCGCTGGACCTGCCCAAGCTGATGGCGGCAAAACGCGACAGCGATGCCGCCTTGACCGCGCTGGCGGCAAGCGTCCCCCTGTTGCGCGACCATCTGGAGCTGTGAGCGATGCCGAGCCTTCGATCAGCGATCCGCCGCGCCACCCTGGGCCTGGGCCTGGGCCTGGGCCTGGGTCCAGGCCGGGGCTTGGCCCTGGGCCTGGGTCTGGGGTTGGGGCTTGGGGCGCTCAGCTGCCTGTCGTCCTTGGCGGCGGCGGCCGATCAAGCAGGCGACGGGGCCGTGGCACCGCGCCCCGCGACCTCGCGCGCCGACGCCATGGCCGAGTTCACGTTCACCTGGACCGGCAGCAACGGCTACAGCCTGTCCGGCGTGCTGGTGATCGATCGGCGGCTGCTGTGCACCGGCGTCATCACCGGCGATCAGGTCTCGGCCTTCGAGATCCGCGGCTTTCTGGACGGCGCTTCGCTCGGCACCTGGTCGTTGGAGGATCTGACCCCGGCCACGTCGTGGAACCTCAACTTCGACACCGTCGAGTTCCTGTTCCCCACCGGCGGCGACGACTGGGGGCCCGAAGGCCAGCAGTGGAACGCAAGCGGGGCAGTGGACGACTGCGGCAAGCCCGGCTTCGGCTTTAACAGCGGCAACGCGGGCCAGGACGTGTGCGTGGACGACGTGTTCCGCCGCGCCTCGACCATCGACCGCTATACCCCGCTGCCGGCGATCCCGCCCGAGGGGCTGAGCTGCGAGATGGAAATGTCGGCGGTCCGTTAGACCGGCTACGCCGGTCAGGCGGCCCGGGCGCGCGGCTTAGTCGGGATCGCGCATCTCGACGCCCACTTCGACGGGCTCGACCCGGGCCAGCGCCGTACGCGCCTCGTCGGTCCAGGCGGCGATGTAGGTAAGCTGCGGTGCCCTCCCGCCGCGATCGCCGTCCTGTTCGACGAACACCATCAGCCCGTGGCGGTTGATAAAGAACGTGTGGTCGCCGTGGGTGTCGATCAGCGCGGCGTACTGGGGGTGCGTCTGGGGGATCGGGTCCAAGCCCAGCAGGTCCTTGACCACCCCGAGCTGGCGATCGGTCAGCTTCATCCCACCACCGTGTCTGCCTTGGGCTGGCGATCCGCCGCGGCGCGGACTACTCGGCCGCGATCTTGCGGATCTTGCTCATCTCCTCGGCCACGATGCGCTCGTGATGCTCCTCGGCCCGACGCGCCTGCGAGAGGTCGATCTCGTCGGCCATCGGCCCCTCGGTGCGCAGACCGGTCCAGGCAAGCTTGAGCATCCGCCAGGGGTTCGCAAAGGCCACGTTGGCCGCCGTCGGCTCGTAGCCGCAGTGGGCCATGCAATCGGCGCACTTCTCGTAGTTGCCGGTCCCGTAGGTGTCCCAGTCGGTGGTCTCCATCAGCTCTTGATAGCTCTGGGCATACCCCTCGCCCAGCAGGTAGCAGGGCTTTTGCCAGCCGAAGACGTTGCGCGTCGGCATGCCCCAGGGCGTGCAGCGCATCTCTTGGTTGCCGAGCAGGAAGTCCAGGAAAATCGGCGAGTGGCTGAGCGTCCACTTGGAGCCGCGCTGCTTGCCGATCTTGAACACCTCGCGAAAGAACTTCTTGGTGCGCTGGCGGTTCAGGAAATGCGCTTGGTCGGGCGCGCGCTCGTACGCAAAGCCGGGCGAGATCGAGATCCCCACCCCCAGCGCCGTGCAGGTATCCAGGTAGTCGGCAAGCTCGTCCGCCGGGTAGCCCTCGAAGATCGTGGCGTTGACGTTGACCTTAAAGCCCTTGTCCTGCGCGGCCTTGATCGCCTTGACGGCCCGGTCGTAGACGCCCTTCTGAGCCACCGCCTTGTCGTGATGCTCCTTCAGACCGTCCAGATGGACCGAAAAAAACAGATAGGGCGAGGGTTTGAAGAGCTTGAGCTTCTTCTCCAACAACAGCGCGTTGGTGCAGAGCGAGACGTAGAACTTGCGCTCGACCAGCCCGCGAACGATCTCGCCGATCTCTTTGTGGATCAACGGCTCGCCGCCTGGGATGGCGACCATGGGCGCACCGCATTCCTCGGCCGCGGCCCAGCATTCCTCGGGCGACAGGCGGCGGCGCAGGATCAGCTCGGGATAGTCGATCTTGCCGCAGCCCGGACAGGCCAAGTTGCACTTGAACAGCGGCTCCAGCATCAGCACCAACGGGTAGCGCCGGTTGCCCCGCAGCTTTTGTGCGATGATGTAGCCGGCCACCCGGAGCTGCTGTCTAAGCGGAACCGCCACGTGTCTCTCCTGCGTCGTTGGTTCGCATTTAAGGCCTAATTTTCCCGGTGGCGATACCCGGTGTCAGACGGCGATGCGATGTCGCGGCGTCGACTGGTCGCCGGCGCTGTTGGTGTTGCGGCCCTGTGCGCCCCGCTCCAGGCTGCGCGGCAGGCGGAAGGTCACGTCCTCGCGCACGCCGGCGCGCTGTTCGACCGTCAGCGCGAACGCCGTGCCCAGCCGCTGCAGCAGCTCCTGCACGATCACCTCGGGCGCCGAGGCGCCGGCGCTGATGCCGACCCGGGCCACACCGGCCAGGAAGCCCAGGTCCAGATCTTCGGCGGCGGGCACCAGCCGAGCGGGACGACCCGCGGCCTCGGCGATCTCGACCAGCCGGTTGGAATTGGACGAGTTCGGCGCGCCGACGATCAGCACCGCGTCGACCTCGGCCGCGATCTCGGACACGGCCTGCTGGCGGTTTTGGGTGGCATAGCAGATGTCGCGCGTGTCGGGTCCCACACTGTCGGGCCAGCGGGCGGCGATCGCCTCGATCACCCCGCGCGTGTCGGCCACCGAAAGCGTGGTCTGGGTGATATAGGCCACCGGCGCATCGTGGGGCAGGTCCAGTGCTGCAACCTCCTCGGCCGTGGCCACCACATGCACCGGCACGTCGATCTGGCCCAGCGTGCCCTCCACCTCGGCGTGACCCAGATGGCCGATCAGGATCACCGTCCGCCCTTCGGCCGCATAGCGACGGCCGTTGATGTGCACCCGGGTCACCAGCGGACAGGTGGCGTCGATCACCCGGTGGCCGGCGGCGGCGGCCTCCTCCTCGACGGTGCGCGCCACGCCGTGGGCCGAAAACACCACGACCGACCGGGGCGGCACCTCGTCAAGCTCCTCGACGAACACCGCGCCCTTGGCGGTCAGCGCCGCACAGACCCGGGCGTTGTGCACGATCTCGTGGCGCACATAGACGGGAGCGCCGTGCTGGGCGAGGGCGCGCTCGACCGTCTCGACCGCCCGCTCGACCCCGGCACAAAAGCCGCGCGGCGCGGCCAGCACGGCCGTCAGCGCGGGTTTTGCTGCCGTGTTCGGCGCGCGGGCGACTGCGTCGGCGGGGTCTGACGATGGCTGCGCTGCGCTCTCGCTCATCTCTCGGCCCCTGCTGCCTCAGCTTGGGACGTGCGCCGCAGGTCGACGCCGCCCTTTAAGTCTTAATGTCGCATCAACGTGGGACAATTGGCCGCCGCAATGCAAGCCGCGTGAACGACCGGCCCGGGCCGGTTGCCGCTCGTGTGGCGATGATGTTGCTGCGCAGCACGAATTTTCCGGATCGCGGAACGGGTTACCTAGCGGCGCCTAGCGGGCCGCCCGACCCTGCCCCTGCGTCAGATCGCGTTGGCCCGCATGTGGGCGATCAGGGCGTCCGACCCGCCGTCGCGCAGGATCGCGGTGAACTCGTCGCGCTTGAGCTGCAGGAACGAGGCGCCGCCGACCATCACGTCGATCACCAAATGCCCACGTTCGCCAAAGTCGCGGATGCGCCATTCGGTGGGCAGCGTCTCGCCGTTGGCGCGGGGAAAGCGCACCGCCACCATGATATCGCGCCGCACCGGCCGCGTGTCGCCCAGCGCCGGCGCCTCGTTCAGCCCGCGCGAGAACTGCGTGCGATAGAGATTGGCCAGAAAGCCCGGCAGCAGCGACTCGACCTCGGTGCGCTGCGCGTCGGTCATCGTCTGGGTGGCGTCGTCCAGCAGGAAGCGGCGCCAGATGTCGAAGGCGAAGGTGCTGTCGATCGCGGCCTGCAGATCGGCCAGCCGCTCGGCCTCGGGCCGTGCCGTGTCGCTCAGCGCCGTGTGCGCGGCGGCGACCAGGGTCGACGCGGTGGCCCGCGCGGCCTCGGGCTCGGCCGCCTTTGCAGCGCCCGGCCCCCAGCCCAGCATCCCGCACAGCAGGGCTGCGATCAGAACGGCGGCGATCTGGCCACGCACGCGCATGGAACTCTCCCTCTGCGGTTATCACCCGGCGCCCCGGGACTGTAGCGTCCCGCGCGGTGCGCTCCGTCGACGCTATCGCGCCGATGCGGCTGACGGTTTCGTGAAGCGGGCGACCAGGGGGGGTGTCAAGGCAAACATCATCAACACGCTGGCCGAGAGTGCGATCACCAGCATCACGCCCATGCTGGCCGTGCCGCGGTGGTCCGAGAGCGCGAGAGTGCCGAACGCCCCGATGGTGGTGAGCGCCGAGGCCAGCGCCGCGCGCGGCGTGGAGGTGTCGAACACCCGGGTGCCGGTGCCGTCCGCCGAGCGGGCCTGTCGGCCGATGGCCCGGGCGCGGGTGGCCAGGTGGATGCCCGTATCGACCCCGATGCCGATCATCAGCGGCAGCACGATCACGTTGGCATAGTTGAACGGGATGTCGAGCAGCGCGCTGGCGGCCATCGTCACTGCACCGGCCAGCAGCAGCGGCAGCACGATGGCCAGCACCTGCGGCGCCGAGCGGAGCGCGACCGCCGCTGCCGCCGCGGTGGCGGCCAGGGCCAGCAGCGTGGCCTGCAGCATCGCGCCGCCGACCGCGCGCGCGGCACCCGAGACCTGGGCCGGGGCGCCACCGGCCTCGGGCACGGCGGCGGCCACGGCGTCGACGAAGGCGTCGCGCGCGGCCGGGTCGACCAGCGGATCGGTGGCCGCGATCTCGACCCGCAGCCGCCCGTCCCCGGCGCGGAACCGACGGACCAGCCCGTCGGGCAGATCGGCGATGGCCACGGGCCCGGCCTCGAGTTGCATGCCCAGCCGTTCGATCAGCGCAGGGAAGAAGCGAAACAGCGCCTCGGCCATCGCGTCCGCCCCGCCTGGACCGGCCGCGGCCCGCCAGCGCTGCAGCGCCTCGGCCAGACGGGCACCGGCAGGGTGGGCGAAGGCCGCCAGCCGCTCGGCGATGTCACCCTCGGGCGGGTCGACCAGATCGACGGCCTCGCCCTCGACCGCGAACAGCACCGAAGGGTAGGCCAAGTCCAGCTCGTCCAGCTTGGCGTCCTGGTCGCCGGGCACCAGATCGCCCAGCCACAGCACGCGCTCGACGCCCGGCAGGGCGGCGGCGGCCTCGGCCGTGGCGGCGGCCGCAGCGGCGTCGTCCACCATCACCGACAGGCGCAGCGGCGCCAGCGCCGGATCGGCGGCCAGCCAGCCATAGACCTGGACCGAGGCGGCCTGCTGATCGCGCAGCGCCATCGGGTCGGCATCGAAGCGCACCTGCGGCGCCAGGGCCGCCGCCGCCAACCCCAATCCCAGCGCCAGCGCCACGCCGAGCCGTGCGCCGCCCTTGCCCGGTCGCGGCACGCCCAGCGGCCCGCGCCCGCTGGCCAGTCCCGGGCGCAGCGCCACGGCCGCGGGGATCAGCGTCAGCGCCGTCAGGAACGCCAGCACCACCCCCGCACCGCCGATCAGGCCAAGCTGCGCCATCCCGACGAAATCGGTGGTGGTAAAGGCCAGGAACGCCATCGCCGTGGTCGCCGCCGACAGCGCCAGCGCCCCGCCGATCGAGCGCATCGAGGCCAGCAGCGCGGCGCGTGGCGGCGCACCCTTGGCGCGGTCCTCGTCGAGATGCGCCATCAGGTGGATCGCAAAGTCGATCCCCAGCCCCACCATCAGCACCACGAAGGCGACCGAGATCAGGTTGAGCGCCCCGACGCCCAGCGCCGCGAACCCCGCCGTCAGCACCAGGGTCACCAGCACGCTGCCCAGCGCCAGCGCCATCCGCGCCAGCGAGCCGAGGGCCAGGTACAGCACCCCCGCCACGATCAGGAACGACAGGCCGAAGGACAGCGGCAGCGTGGCCGTGACGCTGGCCAGCTCGTCGGCCCGCAGCGCGGGATCGCCCGTGACGCCCACCTCGACCAGCCGCGCGAGCGCGGGGTCCAGCCCGGCTATGGCGGCCGCCACCGCCTCGAGCGCCGGTTTGGCGGGGTTCAGGCGGTCGAAATCCAGCATGGGCTCGACGGTCACCACGCGCGTGACGATGGGATCGGCGCCCGAAACCGCACGGGTCCAGTCGAACGGCACCGGCGTCCCCGCCGCAGCGCTGTCGAAGCTGGCGGCGGCCCCCTCCATCAGCGGGGCCAGATCGGCCGGATCGGCGCCCCCGCCCTCGGCCAGCAGCATCGCGCGGTCGAGCGAGGCGAGAAAGCCCTCGACCGTGCGCTCGGCGCGCAGCGCCGCCAGGACATTGGCCGACTGCGACAGGCGCGAGAGCGTAGCCCGCATCTCGTCGAGCGGCTGATACATCAGCCCGTGCGTCACCAGGAACGGATCGGCCGACGGCGCAAACGCCCGCTCGACCGCAGGGTCGGCGCCCAGCCTGGCGGCCAGCGCGGCCGTCGCCGCCTCGACAGCATCCGCATGGCTGCCGCGCACGACCACCAGCACCGTGTTCTTGACCGCCGGAAAGGCCGCGTTGATCGCCTGCGCGCGCACCTGGAAGGGCAGCGACGGGTTCAGCATCTTGCTCGAATCGGTGTCGACGCCCAGCCGACTGGCCAGCCCGATCGACACCGCGACCAGCAGCGCAAGCAGCGCCAGCGTCAGCCGCGGCGCGTCGAACGCCCCGCGCGCCAGCGCCGTGGCCGCCCGGGTGAGCGCATCGCCCCGGGGCGGCTCGGCGGGTGTCGGCGCCGCGGCGCCGGGTGCCTCGCGGGGCGGCGGCGGGGGGGCGGG
>JBCCMW010000066.1:0-13674 GCA_039026175.1 Pseudomonadota bacterium | reverse complement strand
GGGGGCGGGGGCGGCGGGGGTGGCGGGGGGGTTGGGCGTGTCGGGGGGGGCGTGCCGGCGGGGGGGTGCCGGCGGGGGGGTGCCGGCGGGGATCCGGTGGGGTTGGGCGTGCGGGCGGGGGCGTGGCGGCGGGGGCGTGGCGGGGCCGGGTTGCGGTGTTATCTGCCCGCCATGGCCCGTCTCCTCGCCACCACGGCCAGCCTGCCCGCGGGCGGCGGCGCCTATGCGCTGCCGACGCTGACGGTGGGCGTGTTCCTGACCGACCAGCCGGACCACCGCATCGCCGTCGGCCGGGACCGGCTCCGCACCGTGCCGCTGGCTCGGCTGCAGGGCTGGATCCTGCCCGCGGGGGCCGAGGGGACCTGCGCCTTCGACGCGCCGCTGGATGTGGCCACCGTTTCGCTGCCCGCGGCGCTGCTGCAGGGCGCAGGGCTGGACGCGGACCCCGGCGCGGTGGCGCCCGTGGTGGGCGCGCTGGACCCGCTGTTGGTGCAGATGGTGCTGCAGGCCGAGCGGTTCGGCGAGGGCGGGACGCTCTATGCCGAAACCGTGGCCCAGGCGCTGGCCGCCCAGGCCGCGCGCGTGCTGCGCCCGGCCGAGCCGCCGGTCACAGCCGCCATCGACGACCGGCGCCTGCGCCGCGCCGTGCAGCACATCCGCGCCCACCTGGCCGAGGATCTGTCGCTGGCGGCGATGGCGGACGTCGCGGCCATGTCCCCCGCGCACTTTGCCCGCGCGTTCCGCCGCGCGACCGGCACCTCGCCCTTGCAGTTCGTGATAGCCGAGCGGTTGGAGACGGCGCTCGCGCTCCTGCGTACCACCCGGCTCAGCGTGGCCGAGGTCGCCTACCGCGTGGACTACGCCGACGTCCCGCGCTTCGGCCAGCACTTCAAGCGCCGCTACGGCACCACGCCCGGGGCGGCGCGCGGCGGATGATCGGTTTCGCCTAGCCGATGCGCGGATCCGCCCCTGCGCGGGCGGTCCCGGTTTGCCACCTTGGGCTCAGGCAACGGGCCACCCCGCCCGCCGGAACCGGACCGAGAGCAACAGAGAGCGCCATGAAGACCCTGAGCCTCGCCACCGCCGCCGCCACCGCCCTGATCGCCAGCAGCGCGATGGCCGACATCGCCACCCGCACCGTGACGTTCGAGAGCGGCGGCAGCGCCCTCTCGGGCACGCTATACCTGCCCGGGGACGGCGCCGCCGCGCCGGCGGACGCGGTCATCGTCACCGGGGCCTGGACGTCGGTCGAGGAGCAGATGCCCAGCACCTATGCCCGCACGATGGCCGAGCGGGGGTTCATCGCCTTCACCTTCGACTTCCGCGGCTGGGGCAAGTCGGGCGACCTGCCGGGCGGCCAGCGCTTCATCGAGGACCCGGCCGCCAAGATCGAGGACCTGGAGGCCGCCATCGACCTGGTCGCGTCACTGCCCGAGGTCGCCCGGGTGCACGGGCTCGGCATCTGCGCCTCGGCCGGATACATGCTGGACGCAACGCGCGGCAACGCGGCCGTCGCCCGCGTGGGGCTGGTGGCACCCTGGCTGCAGGACCGCCAGATCGTCGAGGACGTCTACGGCGGGGCCGAGGGCGTGGCCGGCCTGATGGCCGTCGCCGCCGAGGCCGAGGCCGTGGGCGGTCAGGTGATCCCCGCCGCGGGACCCGAGGGGGCCGAGGGCGTGCTGATGCCGCTGGGCGGCTACTACGACGAACCCTCGCGCGGTGCCGTGCCGGCCTACGACAACGCATGGAACAACGCGGGCTGGGACGATTGGCTGGGCTACCACCCGCTGGACCGCGCCGGCGCCTTCGACAAGCCGCTGGCCATCGTCCACTCGGACGCCGCGGCGATCCCAGAGGGCGTGCGCGGCTTCGTCCAGGCCTATGCCGGGACGGCGACACAGCGGTGGCTGGAGGACATCACCCAGTTCGACTTCTACGATGACCCCGCCGCCGTGACCGCCGCGGCCGACACCATGGCGGCCCACTTCGCCCAACCGTAAGCCAGCCGACCGGGCCGGATCGAGGGAGAGCGCGTGGCCCACGCGCTCTCTCGCCCTTTTCGCGCCTAGCCCCGGCTGACCGAGGCCGCGATCCGCTCGGCCTCCTCGGCCGTCAGGCGCGGCGGGTGCCAGCCCTTGCCGGGGGCGGCGTCCAGCAGCTTCTTGGTGTAGTCGTGCTTCGGCGTGTTGAAGACCTCGTCGGCGGTGCCGAACTCGACCATTACGCCCTTTTGCATCACCACGATGTAGTCCGAGATCTGGGCCGCCACGCGCAGGTCGTGGGTGATGAAGATGATCGCGATCTGCAGCCGGTGCTGCAGGTCGTTCATCAGCCGCAGCACCTGTTTCTGGACCGACAGGTCGAGGGCCGAGACGCTCTCGTCAGCGATCACGACCTCGGGCTCCATCGCCAGCGCACGCGCCACGCCGATACGCTGGCGCTGCCCGCCCGAGAAGTTGCGCGGCCGCCGGTCATAGGCCTCGGGCGAAAGACCGACCAGCGACAGCAATTCTTTGGCCTTCTCGCGTGCCTCGGCCGGCTGCAGGCCCCGCATCTCGGCGCTGCGGCTGATCATAGCGCCCACGGTCTGTGTGGGGTTCAACGAACCGAACGGGTCCTGGAAGATCATCTGGATGTGGCGCCGCGCTTCGTTCAGCGACTTGCCCTCCAGCGCCAGAAAGTCCTCCTCGCCCAGGAAGATCGCCCCGCTGCTGGGCTCGATCAGCCGGATCAGCGCCTTGGCCAGCGTCGACTTGCCCGACCCGCTCTCGCCCACCACGCCCAGCGTTTCGCCGGCGCGCAGCACGAAATTGGCGTCCTGCAGCGCCTTCACCGCCGTCGGACCCGAGCCATAGACCTTGTCCACCCCCGTGGCGCGCACGACGGGCGCGTCGTTGCGGGTCAGATCCGGCGTGCGCGTGGTCTCGAGCAGCGGCATCGCATCGACCAGCAGGCGGGTATAGTCCTCCTTGGGCCGCAGCAGGATCTCCTCGGTCGGGCCCTCCTCGATCAGCCGGCCCCAGCACATCACCGCAACCCGGTCCGCCACCTCGGCCACCACGCCGAAATCGTGGGTGATCAGGATGATGGCGTTGTCGTAGATGTCCTTGAGCTCGCCGAAGAGCGCCAGGATCTCCTTTTGCGTGGTCACGTCCAGCGCGGTGGTCGGCTCGTCGGCGATCAGGATGTCGGGCTTCACCGCCAGCGCCATCGCGATCACGATGCGCTGCGCCTGCCCGCCCGAGACCTGGTGCGGATAGCTGGCATAGATCCGCTCGGGCGTCGGCAGCTTCATCTGGCTCAACAGGCGCAGCGTCTCGGCCTTGCGCTCGTCCTTGCCGATGTCGGGGCGGTGCAGGGCGAAGACCTCGTCCACCTGCTCGCCGATCTTGATCGACGGGTTCAGGGCGGCCATTGGCTCCTGATAGATCATCGAGATCCGGGCGCCGCGCAGCTCGTTCAATTCGGCCTGCGAAAGCTTGAGCACGTCGCGCCCGTCGAACATTACCTCGCCCTGATCGACGCTCAGCCGGCCCGGCACGTCGTTCATGATGGCGCTGGTCAGCACCGACTTGCCCGAGCCGCTCTCGCCCACGATGCACAGCAGCTCGCCGCGCTTGAGGCTGATCGACACGTTGTCGACCGCGTAGCGCCGGTCCGACTGCTTGGGCAACGCGATCGACAGGTTGCGGATTTGCAGAAGCTCGGGCGCCGATGCCTGCTCCATGGCCAGTCCTCCCACGGTCCTGGTCGCCGGCCCGGGCGGCCCGCGAGACGCTCGGGGCGGCAGAGGCAGCGCTGTTCTGTCCAAGACGCTGGGAAATCGCCGCGTCAGAGTCAACGTACCAGCGCCCGGCCGCGCCCTCCGGCGCCGCCGCCCGGGACCATGCCCCTCGGGCGCCGCCGCCCGCCAGCATGCCTGTCGGGTGCCGCTGTCTGGCCCCACGCGCGACGGCGCAATGCGCCGCATCGGCGCGCAGGGCCGAAATGCGCGGCAAAGCCGCGCGGTTTGGCGGACGGGCAGCGGGGTCTTGCCGCGCGCTGGGGACGCTCTCTCGACGCGGGGCGATCCAGCGGGTAGGCCCAAAGAGCCCGGTCGCAGGGCCAATCAGGGAGGAACGCCATGGGCCTGAACGCTTGCCACAACTTCCACGATTTCCGTGCCCTGGCGCGTCGACGGCTCCCGGGACCGATCTTCAACTACATCGACGGCGCGGCCGACGACGAGGTCACCTACCGCCACAACACCGCCAGCTTTGAGCGCTGCGACCTGGTGCCGAACGTGCTGCGCGGTGTCGCCGACGTCGATATGTCGGTCACCGTGATGGGCCAGAAGCTGGCGATGCCGATCTACTGCTCGCCGACCGCGCTGCAGCGCCTGTTCCACCACGACGGCGAGCGCGCCGTCGCGGCCGCGGCCTCGAAGTTCGGGACGATGTTCGGCGTCTCCTCGCTCGGCACCACCAGTCTTGAGGAGGTGCGCAAGGCCTACGACACCCCGCAGGCCTATCAGTTCTATTTCCACAAGGACCGCGGGCTGAACACGGCGATGCTGGAGCGGGCCAAGCAGGCCGGCGTCAACGTGCTGATGCTGACGGTCGACACCATCACCGGCGGCAACCGCGAGCGCGATCTGCGCACCGGCTTTGCGATCCCCATGAAGCTGACCCCGCGGGCGATGGCCGAATTCGTGCTGAAGCCGCAGTGGGGCATCAACTATGTGACCCACGAAAAGTTCAAACTGCCCCAGCTCGACGAGCACGTCGACATGAGCGGCGGGGCGATGTCGATCGGCAAATACTTCACCGAGATGCTGGACCAGTCGATGGACTGGGACGACGTCGCCAAGATGGTGCAGCTTTGGGACGGCCAATTCTGCCTCAAGGGCGTCATGTCGGTCGAGGATGCGCGCCGCGCGGTCGAAATCGGCTGCACCGGGATCGTGCTGTCCAACCACGGCGGCCGGCAGCTCGACGGCTCGCGCGCGCCGTTCGATCAGTTGGCCGAGATCGTCGATGCCGTCGGCGACCAGATCGACGTGATCATGGACAGCGGCGTGCAGCGCGGCACGCACGTCCTGAAGGCCCTGGCGTTGGGCGCCAAGGCCGTGGGCGGCGGGCGGTTCTACCTCTACCCGCTCGCCGCTGCGGGCCAGGCCGGGGTGGAGCGGGCGCTGACGCTGATGCGCGCCGAGATCGAGAGCGGCATGAAGCTGATGGGCGTGTGCAGCGTGGCCGAACTCTCGCGCAAGAATATCGCCTTTCGCTAACCGGCAGTCGGGCGCGGCGGTGGGGCGCATTGGGCGGGCGCGGCGCCGCCGACGCAGCGCGGTCCGCCCGGTGGGGAGCGAGGCGGCGTTTTGCATCCCGCGCTGCCGCGTTTTGCACCCAATGCCCTGGCCAAGCCCCGCCTGCTGGGCCTAGCTAGCGCTCAGAGACGGCGCCGCGGCGGCCCCGCGGCCGGCCTATCCACCGCGGCCGCGCCCCCTCGCGGCCGACCCACGATCCAGCCATGGAGACCGGCATGCGCGATGCCCGCAAGTTCTACATCGACGGCGCCTGGACCGACCCACGGGAGGGCCGCGATTTCCCCGTCCTGAACCCTTCGACCGAGGAGGCGTTTGCGACCATCAGCCTGGGCGGAGAGGCCGACACCGACGCCGCCGTCGCCGCGGCCAAGGCCGCCTTTCCCGCCTGGTCGCGGACCACACCCGCCGCGCGGGCCGAGGCGCTGGAGCGCCTGCTCGCGGCCTATGAGGCGCGGATCGAGGAGATGGCCCAGGCTATCAGCCAGGAGATGGGCGCGCCCATCGCCATGGCCCGCGCCGCCCAGGCGGCCGCCGGCCTCGGCCACCTGCAGAACGCGATTGCGACGCTGAAGGGCTTCACCTTCGAGTACATGCTGGGCGAGCACGCCCCCGGCAGCCGCATCATCAAAGAGCCGATCGGCGTGTGCGCGCTGATCACGCCCTGGAACTGGCCGATGAACCAGGTGGTGCTCAAGGTTGCGCCGGCGCTGGCGGCGGGCTGCACGGTGGTGCTGAAACCGTCGGAAGTGGCGCCGATGTCCTCGTACCTGTTCGCCGAGATGGTGGATGCCGCGGGCTTGCCGGCGGGCGTTTTCAACCTGGTGAACGGCGACGGCGCGGGCGTGGGCACCCAGCTCTCGGCCCACCCGGACGTCGACATGGTCAGCTTCACCGGCTCGACCCGCGCCGGCCGGGCGATCACCAAGACCGCGGCCGATACGATCAAGCGCGTGACGCTGGAGCTGGGCGGCAAGGGCGCCAACGTGATCTTTGCCGACGCCGACGACAAGGCGGTGGTGCGCGGCACCCGCCACTGCTTCAACAACTCGGGCCAGTCGTGCAACGCGCCGACCCGGATGTTGGTGGAGCGCGGCGCCTACGAGAGCGCCGTCGAGACCGCGGCCCGCGTGGCCGGCGAGACCGAGGTCGCCCCGGCCGAGGGCGACGGCCGCCAGATCGGCCCCGTCGTCAGCCAGGCGCAGTGGGAGAAGATCCAGGGCCTGATCCAGGCCGGCATCGACGAGGGCGCGCGCCTGGTCGCCGGCGGCACCGGCCGGCCCGAGGGGCTGAACCGCGGCTACTTCGTGCGCCCGACGGGGTTTGCCGACGTGACGCCCGATATGACGATCTGGCGCGAAGAGATCTTCGGCCCCGTGCTCTCGATCGCCGCCTTCGACAGCGAGGACGCGGCGATCGAGGAGGCGAACAACACCGCCTACGGCCTGACCAACTATGTCCAGACCCAGGACATCGAGAAGGCCCGCCGCGCCGCCCGCGCCTTCCGGAGCGGCATGGTCGAGATCAACGGCAAGTCGCGCGGACCCGGCTCGCCCTTCGGCGGCTACCGCCAGTCCGGCAACGGGCGCGAGGGCGGTGTCTGGGGCCTGGAGGATTTTCTGGAGGTCAAGTCGGTGGGCGGTTGGGCCTGATCCGGCCGCTTTCTGCCGACGGGACCCGACGCAACCCGATGGAGACTGCCGAGGGGGCCTGACGCTCCCCGGCGATCTGCTGGCCGAAACGGTGTTTGCGGCGCGGGCGGTCGAGGGCTGCCCGCGCCTTTCGTTATGCAACCGATGGCAGGCGGCGGCGTCGGATCCGCCGGGATGGGGCGTTTTCCTCCGGATCAGCGCGGCGCCTCGGTCGCCGCGGGGGCAGAACAGGAGAGACGCCCATGACGAGACAGCTTGTGCTTGCCAGCGTGACCAGCGTGCTGATGGCTGTCGGCCTGCCGGCCGCAGCCCAGACAAGCGCCCCAACCGGCGCGACCACCGCGGCCGATGCTGCGACCGCGGCCGAGGCCCGGGCGGCCGCGCGCGCCGAGCGGCGCAAGGGGCGGCGTGCGGGTAGGGACATGCGCCGCATGGGCCGGCTGTTTGCGCTGGCCGATGCCGACGAGGACGGGCGGCTGACCCAGCAGGAGATCGACATGGCCGAGGCCGCGCGGTTCGCCGAGATGGACCGCAACGGCGACGGCGCGGTCGACGTGGACGAGCTGGTCGCCTTTGCCGAGCGCCAGCGTGCCGCGCGGCGCATCGCCCGGCTGGACCTGAACGAGGACGGCGTGCTGCAGCCGAACGAGCTGGCGCACCAGCCGATCGCCCTCGACGCCTTCGATCTGGACGGCGACGGCGCGGTGACCCGGACCGAACTGCGCCGCGCGCACCGCGACGGACGCAAGCGCCGCGACTGACCGCCCGCCCGGCTCCTCCCCCCCCAAACGCTCTCTCCGGGCCGGGCGAGCGCACCTTCGGTGGGGGGCGGTCCGGGTGCTCCGCACGCGGTGGGGGGTGCGCGACCGGCGGCGGCGCGCGCGACTGTGGCCCGCGGGCTGCAGGTTGGCGATCGCCGCCAGTCGGTGCCTGGCTGCGGCGACCTCGGTTGCCACCGCAGGCTGTCTTCCGCAGCGCAGCGCGATAGGGTCACGCAGCGAACCCGCCGCTGCGTGTGCGTGCGTATCCTTGCCGTGGCGCCCACCGGGCGGGCGCCAATCCCAGCAGCTGCGCCACGCCGCCCTGCGGCGCCGGCGTCCGACGATGGAACGCCGCGCCGATGACCGGATCCGAGGCCCGACCGCCCGTGCTGACGGGCCTGCGCCGTCTGGCGCTGTTGATCCTGGCGCTGGCGGCGCTGCTTTGGCCCATCGCGCTGAACGGCGGTGCGATTGTCCATTTCGACACGCCGGCGTACCTGCGCGGCGGGGCCACGATCTTCGACATGGCGACGGGGATCGAGGTGCGCTTCGACCCGCCGGCTGCGCGCGCGGCAGCGCCGCTCGGCGACGCCTCGTCGGCCACGCCCGACCCGACCCGGGCGGCCGCGTCCGGCGGTGCACCAGCCGATCCCGCGACGCCTGCCAGCAGCGATGCCGAGGGCGCGACGGGGGCCGACAACAGCGTGGTCACGGCGGCGCGCTCGCCCTGGTACGGGCTGCTGCTGTTCCTCGCCACCTGGCTGGGCGGCAGCGCGGGCTTCGGCGCGCTGCAGGCCGCGGCGGTGCTGACGGCGCTGTCGCTGACCACGCGGGCCTTCCTCGGCCGGGCTGAGAGCGCGCTGCCGCTCGCCACAGCGCTCGGGCTCGCCACGCCGCTCGGGGTCTATACCTGCTTTTACATCCCCGACATTTTCGCCGCCGTGACGGTGCTGGCGGTGGCGGCGCTGATGTTTCTGCCGGTCGATCGGCTGGCGGCCGCCCTCTGGACAGTGCTGCTGGCGCTGGCGCTGCTGGTGCACAACACCGACCTGCTGATCGCGCTGGCGCTGATCCTGGCGGGCGCGGCGCTCGCGCTGGTGCTGCGCTGGCGGGTCTCGCGCCTCGGCATCGCGGCGCTGGCGGCGGGGGCGGTGCTGGGGTTCGGCGGCCAGGTGGCCTACACACAGGCGGCCAAGACGGTCTATGGCTATGCCCCGGTGCAGCCGCCGTTCATCGCCTCGCGCCTGATCACCGACGGGCCGGGGACCGAGTACCTGATCGCCACCTGCCCCGACAACGGCCTGGTGTTCTGCGACTACCTGGATCGGGTGCCGGTCGCCGAGGTGCGGGCCGGCCGCGCCGCCTGGTTCAACAACGTGTTCCTGTGGTCCGGCGATCCCGAGATCGGCGTCTACACCGTGGCCCCGCGCCAGGACCGGATCGCCATGTCTGCCCAGCAAGTGCACTTCGCCGTCGCCGTGGCGCTGCACGACCCCATGGCGACAGCGACACAGGTGATCGGCAACATCGGGCGGCAACTCATCTTTTTCTCGGTGGGCCCGATGCACGTGTACGACGCGCTGCAGCGGCGCCAGGACGAGACGGCGGCGCTGCGCTGGCGCACGCCGACCCTGGCGGCGCAGGAGCGGTTTCCCTTCTACCCGCTGGCGGCGGTGTACCTGGGCGTCCTGCTCGCCTCGATCGCGGGGGCGGTGGTGCTGGCCCGCGCGCGCGACACGGCGCTGCGGGCGGTGGCGCCGTTCCTGGTGCTGGTGGTGGCGGGCGTGCTGGTCAACGCCTGCATCACCGGCACGCTGTCCGCACCCAACCACCGCTACCAGGGGCGCGTGGTGTGGCTGATCCCGCTGGTCGCCGCCCTGATGTGGCTGCGCTGGAGCGAGCGCCGCCGGGCGGCCGCAGCCCCGTAGCGTCCCGCGTCGGCACCCTCCCGTTCCGTCCCCACGGGCCGCGGCTGGTGCGGTGCGCGGGTGACGGGCCGGGTCAAGGATCGCCGCCAGGCGACCGCGGAGCGGCTTGTCCTTGACGCGGTCCGGCAGCCGCAACATCCTCGGTCAGAAGCCCTTGCGGCTTCTCTCAGCCCAACCCCTTCCCCTTGGGCGTTCGCCCGACAGCCCGGCGGGTGCACCGTCGTCGAGGCCTGTCCCCTGCAACCGAGCATCGCGGCGACCAGCCGCGATTCCGCTTGGTCGGAGGTCCGGTATCAGCCGGCGGCGGGCGGCTCGGGCGCGGGGCGCAACGAGCGGCCCGAGGCCAGCACCACGCCCGCCCCCATCGCGAACAGCAGCCCGTCGCCCGCGACGGTCACCAAGCGATAGGCAGCGGTCGCGATGATCGCCTCGGCCTCGCCCGTCACCGGCGCGGCCAGTACGACCAACAGCAGATCGCGCACCCCCGCACCCGCCGGTGCGCCCGGTGTGACAAAGCCCACCAGCCAAGCGACCGTGGCGATCGCCACCAGCCCGGCATCGGCCTGGCCGCTGACCACCAGGCAGAGCGCCAGGAAAAGCCCGGCCTGCCCCGCAAAGAACGCGATCGACAGCGCCAGCGTCCGCGCCCCGACCCAGAGCGCCGTGCCCGCAGGCATGCGCCCACCGCCCGCCCCCTGCGCGGCCATGCGCGCATCACCCGCCCCCTGCGCGGCCATGCGCGCACCGCCTGCGCCATGGCGCAGCACCGCCGCGATGGCGGCGATCATCGCCGCAGCCGCCAACAGCACCACGGGCCGGATCGCGGCCCAGGGCCCGGCGTCGCCATAGAGCCAGGGCAGCATCGCCAGCCCCACCACGCCGGCCGCGCCCGCAATCGCCACCGTCTCGGCCAACAGACAGCGCAGCAGCAGCGTGTGCGCCAGCGCCCCGCGCGCCAGCCACACGTGCCGGCCGACCAGGTGGAAGACGTTGCCCGGCAGGTACTTACCGACCTGGGTAAGCATGAAGCTCGGGTGCGAGCGCGCGCGCCGGATCCCGGGTCCGGCCGTGGCGCGCAGCAGCCCGTGCCAGCCCTCGGCCAAGAGTGCCAGCAACAGCGCATAGGCCGCCGCCGCCGCCGCCGCCATGCCCAGCTGTGCAGCCGTCGGCCGCCAGGCCGACAATTCGGCCCAGTGCGCCCGGGCCAGCATCAGCACCGCGATCACCGCGGCAACGGCCAGCAGCGAGAACGCCGCCGTGACCAGCCGCTTGACCGCCCCGGCGCTCAACGCCGCCCGCGCCCGCCGACCGGCCGCGCCCGGTTCACGAACGCTTGTCGATCATGTCCGCCAACAGCGCGAACAGGCCGATGTTCATGGTCAGCGAAAACAGGATCACCGTCGTATCCGTCAGGTTGCCCGCCGCCACGTCGATCCCCACCGAGATCAGCGTCGCCAAAAACCCGACAGGATCACCGGCGACAGCACACGCAGCGGTGCAAAGTACATCCCCGTGCGCAGGATCAACTGCACAAAGCGGATCGTATCCTGGATTGGCTTGATCTTGGACTTGCCGATCCGTGCACGATAGTTGATCGGCTCGTAATGTACCTGATGATAATTGGTCAGCATGCAAATCGTAATCGTCGTCGTAAAGCTGAACCCATCCGGCAGCACCCGCAGGTACTTCAGCACCGCCTCGCGCTTGAACACGCGCATGCCCGAGTTGATGTCGGGGATATCGTAGGCGCTGATCCACGAGGCCCAGGCACGCAGAAAGATCTTGGGCAGTGCGCGGATCTTGGAGTAGGTCACGTCCGCGCCGGTGCGCGCGCCCACCACCATGTCGCACTCCTCGATCAGCGAGACCAGCTTGGGCAGCATATCGATGGGATAGGTCCCGTCCGCGTCGGTGATCGCGACGACGGGCGAACGGGCGGCCACGAACCCGGTCTTCAGCGCCGCGCCATAGCCGCTGTTGGCCTTGTGCGTCACGACGCGGAGCGCGGGGTACTTGCTCTCGATCCCCGCCAGCTTCTCGGCCGTCTCGTCGGTCGAGCCGTCGTTCACGACCACGATCTCGAACGGCGCGCAGACGGCGAGGGTCTTGTCGAGCAGGGCGACCGTGTCCTCGATCGCGTCCTCTTCGTTGTAACAGGGCACGACCACGCTGACGGTGAGCGCAGCGCGACCCTTGCCCGTCCGCTCGACCGGCCCGCCCGCGGCGGCCGCAGGCGGCGTCGACAGCGGCGCGTCGCCGCCCGGGGCCGCGCCCTCGCCCGTCTCGGCGCTGGCCGGCGCGTCGGCATCGCCAGGCTGCGCCTTGTCCTGACCCCTGCTCGCATCGACGAGGTCGCTCCCGCGCCGGTCCCCCAGCTCGTCCCCAAGCCCGTCCCCCGGCCCGTCCCCCGGCCCGTCCTCCAGCCCGTCCCCCAGCCCGTCTGCGAGCCGGTCCCCCAGCCGGTCCCCGCCGTCGGCCGACGGGGTCTCGCCCGCGGGCACGGTCTTGTCGGGGCCATCCCTCGGCGTCGCTGCGTCAGTCATCGCGTGGGGCCTCCTCAGCTGTGCGGCCATAGGCGACCAGGTTCCACGACAGCCGGCGCATCGCCCCAGGGGCCAGCCGCTCCAGCCCTCGGTCGGCCCAGCAGGCAGCGGCGGCCAGCGGCCGGGTCAGCGCCGCGGGCGGCAGCTTCACCTCGGCGAACGGTGTGCTGAAGAGACCCTGCGCCGCCAGCGCGACCTTCTCCAGCCCCGCCTCTTCGAGGATCGCGCGCAGCACGGCGGGCGCGTACTCGTCCTGCTCGTCGGAATAGTCGGCGTCGCCGCGTTTGCGCAACCGGCGGAGCGCGCGGATCGCGGGGTTGGAGTCCTGCGGCTCGTTCGCGATCACCAGCCCGCCGGGGCGCAGGCATGCCATCGCCTGGCGCAACAGCGCGACTGGCTCGGGCACATGGTGCAGCACGCCGATCATGAACACGGTATCGAACGGCCCGCCCAGCGCCTCGGCCGAGAGGCGCCGCCCGTCGACCTGGGCAAAGCTCACCCCGTCGCGCGCGTTCCACGTGCGCGCGGCGTCGATCACCCCGGCGGAATGGTCGATCCCGACGAAGCGCGCGTAGTGCCCGGACAGATACTCCGCGGCGAAGCCGCAGCCGCAGCCGATCTCCAGCACCGCGCCCAGGTCCGAGGCGCCAGTCAGCTCGACCGAGCGGACATGGCGGTGGGCCCGGGCCAGACGCGAGGGCGCATAGCGATCCTTGCTCGCCAGCGCGCCTGCGATGCGGTCGTAGTGGTCGCGGTCGCGCGTTGCCCGCGCATCGTCTGCGCCGGCCGGCACCCCGCCGTCTTCGACGTGCGTCGAGCTCACCCCTTGCCCCCTGGCCTCGCGCCGTACGGACGTGGCGCCGATGCCCCCAGCACGCCAGCCCGTATCCCAAAGCGGTGTACCGACGCCCCAGACCGTGGGCAAGGCCGTTTCTGCACCGCGGCACGATCCGCGTGTCCCCATCCGGGGCTCCAGCCGACCCCCGAGCCGGGGGCCTCGCCGGGACCCAAGCCGTGGCGCGAGCGGGGACGCGAGCGGGGCGCGAGCCGGGGCACTGTCGGGGGGGCAACTGTGTTGTGGCTCAGGCTTTGAGGGGAGTGCCCGAACGCATCATGGCGTTGAGGATGACGAGGAGCTGTCGGGCGATGGTGATGAGGATGGTCTTCGGTGCCTTGGCCTTGGCCCGGAGGCGGTCACGCATCGCGATGAGGACTGGGATGTGGCGCGAGGCGCTTAGGGCTGCGATGCAGAGGGCCTCGCGCACCTTCCGACGACCACCCCAGATACGCCTCGTGCCGGTCCATCTGCCACTCTCCCGGGCATGCGGCGCGAGGCCTGCGAGTGCCGCGATGCGACGGCGACAGAGCGTGCCGAGTTCCGGCAGTTCGCCGAGCAGCGTGGCCAGCACCGTAGGACCGATGCCAGGCACGGCGCGCAGGAGGCGCGCCTGGACCGACAGCGCGCCGTCGGCCGTGATGAGCCCG
>JBCCMW010000065.1:0-13899 GCA_039026175.1 Pseudomonadota bacterium | reverse complement strand
GTTGGCCAGGCACAGCTAGATCAACAGCGCCTTCTGCTCGCCGGTCGAGCAGTCGCGCGCGGGCATGTCCTTGGCCTCGTACAGTGCATCAAGATCGCTGCGGTGCGGCCCCTCCAGCGTGCGGCCTGCCGCCATGTCGCGCGGTCGCGCAGCGGCGAGCGCGCGTGCCGCATCGGCCGCCTCGCCAGCTTCCATCGCGTCCAGATCGTCGCCAGCGTCCAGCGCCGTGGCAAAGCGAATTTCCATGTCGCCCACTATAGATAGACGCGCCTTTGGGAACAATGTCTGGCGCTCGTCCGCAGCGCCCGAGGCGCGGTTTTGCGCGGCGCTTCGGACACCGTTCTGGGCGGCATCCTGGGTCGCATGCTGGGTCGCATTTTGGGCCGCATTTTGGGCCGCATCCTGGGCTGCGGCCAGCGCCCGCAGCGCTTCGGCCCGGGCGCGGGCCAGACGGGCGCCGGCACGCGCCATCTGCGCCTCGAGCCCGGCCAGCCACGATGGGTCGGCGCGCTGCCCCTCGCGCGCTTCCTTGAGCAGCCGGTTGCGCGCGCGCATCGCCTTTTCGTGGGCGACGGCGGCCTCGGCATGGTCGGGGCGGAAGCCCATGGCCATCCGATCCAGGAACGCGCGCCGGTCGGCCGCCGCATCGGTCCACAGCCGATCCATCGCGGGGGTCAGCCACACCATGCGCAGCGCCCGGCCCAGCGCCGCCTGGGGCGCGGCCTTGCCGTCGATCTCGACATGGCGGCGCGCAGCGCCGGGATCCTCGATCCCGGTGATCACCTCGATCTCGCCGCGCCCGATGTCGACCTCGGCGCTGACCCGCCAGCCCAGCCTCTCGGGCCGGCGCACGGCGTCGGCCGCACCGCCGCGGCGCAACCCGCGGCCCGGCACCAGCATCGACACCGCCTCCAGCACGTTGGTCTTGCCGGCGCCGTTGGGACCGATCAGCACGACCGACGCGCCGCCGGTCTCGACGTCCGAGCGGCGGTGGCTGCGATAGTGTGCCAGCCGCAGCGACAGCACGGCCGCGCGGGCGGGTGCGCCCCATCCGGGTGCGCCCCCTCCGCCGACCGTGCCCCTGCTGGCCGCCCGCTCGTCCATCCTGCCCCTGCCCGCTGGTGGGAGACGCAGGATGCCGCTCCGCGCGCGCGAGGCAAGCGTCACCGGCGCCCGCCGACCCCCGCCATCAGCCCCAGCAACGCCGGCGCCATGGGCAGCGCCCCGGGCGGCGCCATGGGCAGCGCCCCGGGCGGCGTCACCGCGGCGTGGCTGAACGCCCAGGTGCCGACGGCGATCTTGTGGGCCGCACGCGGTTGTCGAAGTTCGGGCCGGTGGTCGCGCCACGCGGCCCGCCAACGCGCGCGGCACCGGTCGGGATCGCCGCCGGCACGCGATCCGCGGTGGCGGCCGCCCCGGCGTTGCCCAGCGTGCACAGGCCGGCCGCGACCGCCGGCGCAGCCGTTCTCGTCGTTCCCACGATGTCGCCGATCAGTCGGGCTGGCGCGCGCGCACGCGGTTGTTGCGGGCGGCGTGTTCCAGCTCGACCAGGCCGAGCAGCTCCATCACCGGGGGCACATAGGCGGCGAACCGGCCGCGATAGCCCTTGCGCAGGCCATAGTAGCCGCCGACCGGGTTGGCGCTGTCGCGGGCCCAGGCCTCCAGCGTCCCGGGCTTGACCGGTTTGCCCTCGTCGGCGTTGCCCAGCGGCATCCAGTCGCCGTGGGCGGTGAGCATGGCGTGGGCGTCCTGCAGACAGCGCAGCCGGTAGGACAGGCGCGTGGTGCCCACCTGGACCACCAGCGCAGGCGGATCGGCCGCCTGGTCGCGCCATGCCTGATAGGCCGAGGTCAGCGGCGGGGTCTTCAGGATCCAGGGATCGTCGGCCGTGCCGTTGCCGTAGGTGATCATCGGCGCGGGCTCGTCGGGCGGGCTTTCGCCCTTGGGTGTCGTCGGCGCGGGCATATGCTTCTCCTCTGCGGTGCCGACGGCGAGATCTACGCACGCAAAGATGACATCTTCTGTCATGTTGCGGGTATGCGCGCGGCCCGACTCCTGCAGATTCTGCTCCTGCTGCAAAATCGCGGCCGGATGACCAGCCGCGCGCTGGCCGAGGAGCTGGAAGTCGCCCCCCGCACCATCCTGCGGGATCTGGACGCGATGACCGAGGCCGGGCTGCCGGTGGTCGCGCACCAGGGCCACGGCGGCGGCATCGAGCTGTCGTTCAACTATCGCAGCCGGCTGACGGGGCTGGCGGCCGACGAGGCCGAGGCGCTCGCCTATCTGCTGGCCCGCCCCGCGCCCGAGCTGGCGGCGGTGGGGCTGGACCGTGCCGGCGCGCGCGCTGCGGCCAAGCTGGTCGAGAGCTTTCCCGACACCGTGCGCGCGCGGATGGCCCGGGCCCGACGCTGGTACCGCGCCGCCGAACCGGCCCCGCTGCACGAGGATCTGCGCGTTGCCGCCATCGCGGGGGCGGTGCGCGCAGGCACGCTGGTCCGGCTGCAGAGCCGCTCGCGCCGGCCCCGCGCGGTGCGGCCCGAAGCGCGGGTCTGGGACGGGCAGGGTTGGGCGCTGATCGATGGCTGGGCGCCCGAGCACCCGATCCCGGCCGCCGCATGGGGCGACATCAACATCTCGGCCCTGCCGGCGGGCGAGCGGCCGCCGGATTGACGCGCCCCGGCCGTACGCGCCCGCCGTTCTCGAGCGGTACCCCGCGACCGGCAAACGGGCCCCTGCTCACCGCATCTCGCGCCTGCAGCACGAGCGCGTGAGCGGGGCGCGCGCAGGGTTGTCGCACCGGCCCCACCGTGCGAGGCGGCCGCCAACCGGCATGGAGGCTCCGATGATCACGTTTTTCTTCCACCACACCCCAAACCCGATGAAGGTGGCTCTGTTCCTGGCCGAGAGCGGGCTGCCCTACGAGGTGAAGAAGCTCGACACCTTCAAGGGCGAGCAGCACGGCGCGGCGTTCCTGGCCGTGAACCCCAACGCCAAGGCGCCCGCGATCCTGGACGGCGAGACCCGGGTCTTCGACAGCAACGCGATCCTGTTGTACCTGGCCGAGAAGACGGGCCAGTTCCTGTCCGCGCCCGGGGATCGGGGCGAGTTCCTGTCCTGGCTGATGTGGATCGCCTCGGGCCTGGGGCCGTTTTCGGGCCAGTGGGTGCATTTCCAGACCGCGGGTGCGGCCGAGGGCGGCGACTATGCCAAGCGGCGCTACAAGTTCGAGGCGCACCGCCACTACACAGTGCTGGACACCCACCTGGCCGGGCGCGCGTTCATCGTGGGCGACAGCTACACCATCGTCGACATGGCCGCCTGGGGCTGGCTGGACCGCCACGTCCGCGTGCTGGGCGAGGGCGCGATCGACGCATACCCGGAGGTGAAGCGCTACTTCGAGGCCATCGACGCCCGCCCCGCCGTCGCCCAGGCCCGCCAGATCGGCAAGGACCTGGCATTCAAGAAAGAGTTCGACGAGGAAACCGCCCGCGCGATGTTCCCCTCGAACTTCGCCACGACCTGAGGCCCTGTGGTGCGTTCCACGCACCCGATGGAGTTCGGCATCGCCCCTCTGGCGGCCGCCTCGGCGGAGCGTGCGTGTAACGCAGCGGTTGGCGTGGCGCCCGGGGTGCGTTCCACGCCCGCGGCCGCGCGCATCACACCCGCATGGGCATCACGACATAGACGGCGGACTGGTCGTCGCCCTCGCGCACCAGCGTGGGGCTGGCGGCGTCGTTGAACAGGAAGACGGCGTTCTCGCGGTCGATCTGGCCGGCGATCTCGAGCAGGTACTTGGCGTTGAAGCCGATCTCCATGGCCTCGTCCGGGTAGGCGACGACCAGCTCCTCGGCCGCCGAGCCCGCATCGGGCGCGTTCACCGACAGGGCCAGCTTGTCGGCCTCGAGCGCCAGCTTGACGGCGCGCGAACGCTCCTGGCTGACGGTCGCGACGCGATCCACGGCGTGGGCGAACTCGGCCGCATCCACCTCGAGCCGGCGCTCGTTCTTGACGGGGATGACGCGCGTGTAGTCGGGGAAGGACCCGTCGATCACCTTAGAGGTCAGCACCAGCGAGCCGACGGCGAAGCGGATCTTGGTCTCGCTGACCGAGACCTGGACGGTCGCCTCGTCCTCGTCCAGCAGTTTGCGCAATTCGTTGACCGTCTTGCGCGGCACGATCACGCCGGGCGCGTCCTCGGCCCCTTCGGGCAGCTCGGCGTCGATGCGCGCCAGGCGGTGCCCGTCGGTCGCCACGGCGCGCAGCACCTTGGGTCCGCCCTCCTCGGCCACGTGCAGGAACACGCCGTTCAGGTAGTAGCGCGTCTCCTCGGTCGACACGGCGAACTTGGACTTGTCGAACAGCCGGCGCAGCACCGGGGCCGCGGCCTGATAGGTCACCTGGTACTCGCTGGACGCCATCAGCGGGAAATCCTCGCGCGGCAGCGTCGCCAGCTTGAAGTGCGAGCGCCCGGCCGAGACGGCGAGCTGCCCCGTCGAGGGGTCCAGCGCCAGCGTGATCTCGGCCCCGTCGGGCAGTTTGCGCACGATGTCGTGCAGCATCTGCGCCGAGACGGTGGTGGCGCCTTGCACCTCGACCTGGGCGGGCAGCCGCTCGATCGCCTCGATGTCGAGGTCTGTGGCGCGCAGCGAGATCTCGCCGGCCTCGGCCTCGATCAGCACGTTGGCGAGGATCGGGATGGTGTTGCGCCGCTCGACCACCCCCTGGGCCCGTCCCATGGCCTTGAGCAGCGCAGCGCGCTCGATCGACACCCTCATCGCACGATCCGTCGTTGTTGGCGCAGGGCCCATGGCCGGCCCGCGCATGGCAGGGAGCAGGAGATTATCGGAAGCACCACGCTGCGCAATGCCCAGGGAGCAGAGCGCGGGGCACGGCGTGCCGGATGCGGGGCAGGGTCCGACCAAGCGGAATCGCGGCTGGTCGCCGCGATGCTCGATCGTGGGGGCGTTTGGCTGGTGCCGCCGCACGTTGGCGAGACAGTGCTGCGTGGCGAGCGGGTAAGGGGGGTGGCTGAGAGAAGCCCAGGGGCTTCTGATCGAGCGTGGGGCAAGGGCCGGGGCGCCTCAAGGACAAGCCGGCTGCGCCGGTCGCTGCGCGATCCTTGACCCGCCCCGTCCCTCGCCAATGGGCAGGAGGGCGTTCTGCGGTGGGGCGGTGGGCTTTCGGGGGCGCCAGTCGGTTGACCGCTACGGAAGAGACCGTTCGAGGTCATCCCGTGCTTTGATCCCGAACTCCCAAACTTGGTGATTTCAGTCGTCTGAACACGGTCTGGATTGCCGGATCGGGTCTTGCCACGACGGTCCCTACGGTAGCGGCCGAGACACTGGGGCGGCTCAGCCCTCGATGGCGCGGCGGAGGATTTCGACGTCCTCGGCGACCTGGCTGTCGACCTTGACCAGGTCCTCGATGCGGCGGACGGCGTGCAGCACGGTGGTGTGGTCGCGGCCGCCGAAGCTTTTGCCGATCTCGGGCAGGGACTTGGGCGTCAGGCTCTTGGCCAGGAACATCGCCACCTGGCGCGGGCGCGCCACCGCCCGGGCGCGGCGGGCCGAGTTGAGGTCGGTCATGCGCAGGTTGTAGTGCTCGGCGGTGCGGCGCTTGATCTCCTCGATCGTCACCTTGCGCTCGGCCGAGCGCAGCAGATCCGCCAGACACTCGCGCGCCAGCCCCTGATCCACCGGGCGGTTAGCATAGGAGGCGTGGGCGAAGAGCTTGGTCACCGCGCCTTCGAGCACCCGGGCGTTCGTGGCCACGCGGTGGGCGATCATCTCCAGCACCTTGGGATCCAGCGTGACCCCGGGGTGCAGCGCCAGCGCCTGTTCGGCCTTGGCCTGCAGGATGCCGAGGCGGAGCTCGTAGTCGGCGGGGTGGATGTCGACCACCAGACCCCACTGCAGGCGCGAGCGGATGCGCTCCTCCATCCCCTCGATCCGGTCGGGCGAGTTGTCGCCCGAGATCACGATCTGCTTTTGCTGGTCGATCAGCGCGTTGAAGGTGTGGAAGAACTCCTCCTGGGTGCTGTCCTTGCCGGCGATGTACTGCACGTCGTCGACCATCAGCACGTCGACCGAGCGGAACTGCTGCTTGAAGGTGATGGTGTCGCGGAAGCGCAGCGCCTGGACGAAGCGGTACATGAACTGCTCGGCCGAGAGATACACGACCCGCGTCTCGGGCCGGGCATGGCGCAGGTGCCAGGCTATGGCGTGCATCAAGTGCGTCTTGCCGAGCCCGACGCCGCCGTGGAGGAACACGGGGTTGAAGGTCGCGTCCGCCGTCTCGGCCACGCGGCGGGCGGCCGCGTGGGCCAGCTCGTTGGACTTGCCCACGATGAAGCTGTCGAAGGTGTAGCGCGCGTCCAGCGGCGCGCTCTCCAGCCGCTCGACCTGCTCGGCCGCGAGCGGGGGCTGGAGCTGGAGCGGTTGCTGGGCCTGGGCCTGGGGCTGGGACTGGGGCTGGGACTGGGGCTGGGACTGGGGCGCGGCGACACCGCCCGCCATCGCCCGGGGCGCGGCGACGCCGGGTTGGGCGGGCGACGGGCGCAGCGTGCGCGGCGCGGCGGCGGCCGCGATATCGGCGGCTGCGGCCGTGCGCATGGGCTCGATCGAGATGCGGCGGACGGCCGGATCCTGCAGGCGGAAGGCGCGGAGCAGCGCCGCGCCGAAGTTACGCTCGACCCAGTCGGCCAGGAACTTGGTCTGGGCGACCAGCAACACCAGATCGCCTTTGACGGCGGCGATTCTCACGTCACCCAGCCACTGCTCCACGGTGCTCGCACCGACCTCGGCGCGCATCGTGTGCAAAACCCGCTGCCACATCGCGTCCGGCGACCCCGAAACCGCGGGTCGATGCGCTGTTGACTGTGGCCATCCGGCTTCGAGCATGCCGTGCACTCCCGTTTCGTCGCTCTATGCGCTGCAAGCCAAAACGCACCGGCGCGACCACACGCGCCGACCCAAAAAACACGCGGCGTCAGTTCTGGCGCCAGGGCAGTCCGTGCACCTTCCAGCCGTTGGCCCGGCCCCGGTGACCGTTGGCGTCGAGGTCGCCCTCGAAACCCTCGGCCACGTTGCTCAGACGCATCGTCTGTGCCGCACCCGACAGCTGGCCAGCCTCGGCCGCTGCCGCCACCGCACGGGCCGCTGCCATCGACCGCGCACCCGAGCGGCAGATGAACAGCAGATGCCCGGGCATCCCACCGTCGCTCGCCGCCACATCGGCGAGCGCCTCCAAAAAGTCCGGGTTGGGCCCGGACGCCGGGAAACCCTGCCACTCGACCGTCCACAGCGGGCGATCCAACGCCGAGAGATCCGGCATGCCGACGAACATCCACTCGGCCCGCGTGCGCACGTCTACCATGCGCGCCGTCGGCGCCTCGGCCATGGCGGCGTAGGCATCCGCGGGGCTGAGCTGGTCGACATGTACGCGGACATCCGGCATTCGCGGTCTCTCGGGTTGTTGGCCCCCCGACCTAGGGCGCAGCGGGGATTCGCCGCAAAGGAAAATCAACCCGATTTAAATGAAATTTTAAGTTGTGGCGAACGATGTGATTGGCGCAGACCCGATTCTACTGAAGAGACTTTTGGTGATTACTGCCCATCGCACACAGATAAGAGGGTAATACCCTGCTTTGTCTTCTGCTGTGATGCCAGCTGACACTCTAGGAGGTCGGACGGGCTGAGTTCAACGAGGACGTATCAAGAACATTTCGCTTTTATGTCGCTTGCGTGAATAGCGCACAATGCGCCCGTGCGCGGGCTGCCGCGCCGTGGGGAGACACGGCGATTGGGGTGGTGGGGCCGGTCAGCCTGCCAGCTTGGCGATGCGCTGGTGCAGGCGCGAAACCTTGCGGCTGGCCGTGTTCTTGTGCAGCACGCCCTTGCTGGCACCGCGCATGATCTCGGGCTGCGCTGCCTGCAGCGCCGTCATCGCCGCAGTCTTGTCGCCAGCCGCCAGCGCCTCCTCGACCTTGCGGAGGAAGGTGCGGATACGCGACTTGCGCATCGTATTGACGGCAGTGCGCTTTTTGATCTGGCGGACGCGCTTGCGTGCTTGCGGCGTGTTGGCCATGGCTCCTGGTGCTCTGTTCCTGCGGCAGGTTGGGGCGGATAGCCGATCATGCCGGGGCGGTCAACCGCGCCGCACGCGCCCCGGCCAGCGACACCCTGAACGCGCCATCCGAACCGCCGGCACCCCCGAGGGGCGCGGCACGCATGGGCGGTCAGCGGCCGCGGAACTTGGGCGTGCGCTTTTCGGTAAAGGCGTCCATGCCCTCGACCCGGTCCTCGGTGGCGAACAGCGCGTGGAACATCCGTCGCTCGAACCGCACGCCTTCGCTCAGCGTCGTCTCGTAGGAACGGTTGACCGCCTCCTTGGTGGCCATCACGGCCAGCGGCGCCTTGTCGGCGATCTTGGCGGCGATCGCCACCGCCTCGTCCACCAGCTCGCCCGCCGGGAACAGCCGGCTGACCAGGCCCGACCGCTCGGCCTCGGCCGCGTCCATCTAGCGGCCGGTCAGGTTCATATCCATCGACTTGGACTTGCCCACAAAGCGGGTCAGCCGCTGCGACCCGCCGGCGCCCGGCATGACGCCCAGGTTGATCTCGGGCTGGCCGAACTTGGCCGTGTCCGCAGCCACGATAAAGTCGCACATCATCGCCAGCTCGCAGCCGCCGCCCAGCGCATAGCCCTGCACCGCGGCGATCACGGGCTTGCGCACCTTGGTCACCGTCTCCCACTCGGCGGTGATGAAATCCTCGCGGTAGACGTCCACGAAGGTCTTGGTGCGCATCTCTTTGATGTCGGCGCCGGCGGCAAAGGCCTTCTCGCTGCCGGTGATCACGATCGCGCCGATGCCGTCGTCCGCGTCGGCCTTGAGCAACGCCTCGCCCAGCTCGCGCATCAGCGCCGCGTTCAAGGCGTTCAGCGCCTGCGGTCTGTTCAGTTGGATCAGGCACACCCGCTCGCGTTTCTCGACGATGATGTTCTCGTAGGCCATGACCGCTCCGCGGCTTGTTTCGAGAGGGCCGGGGCATAACGAGACGCCCCGGCACGTTCAAGGCACCGCCCCGCGCCGCCCCGGCGCACGATCCGCGGGTCGTGCCGGATGCTCAGCGCTGGCATCGCGAGCAGTAAAAGCTTGAGCGACCCGACTGCACAATCCGCAGCACCCGACCGCGGCAGCCGGGGCGCTGGCAGGGCCCGCCCTCGCGGCCATAGACGCCAAAACTGTGTTGGAAATATCCCAGTTCGCCGTCCGCGTGGCGGTAGTCGCGGAGCGACGAGCCGCCGGCGGCGATGGCATCCTGCAGCGTCTCGCGGATCTCGGCAGCCAGCCGCTCGATGCGGGCGCGGGCGATGGTGCCGGCGATGCGGCGGGGGTGGATGCCCGCGCGGTGGAGCGCTTCGCAGACATAGATGTTGCCGAGCCCCGCCACGACCCGCTGGTCCAGCAGCGCGGCCTTGATCGGGGTCGCCTTGCCCGCCAGCGCCGCGGCCAGCGCGGCGCCCGAGAAGGCGTTGCCCAGCGGCTCGGGCCCCAGCTTCGCCAGCCAGGGATGTTGGGCCAGCGTCGCGGTGGGCCACAGGTCCATGGCGCCGAAGCGGCGGGCGTCGTTGTAGACGATGCGCTGCCCGGCCGCGGTGTCGACGACGACGTGGTCGTGCACGCCGCCGCCGGCTTCGGCGCCCGTGGCGTGGACGAAGCCGCCCAGCATCGCCAGCGCCTGATCGTCAGGCGGCGGGGCGTGCGCGGCGGCGACCGGCTCGCCCGCCGGCACGGAGCCCACCAGCATGCGGCCGGTCATCCCCAGGTGCACGATCCAGGTCTCGGCCTTGGCGTCGGCCTCGGTCGCGGCCGGCCGGGGCGCCAGGGCGATCAGGATGAATTTCGAGCGGCGGGTGACCGCCTCGACCCGCCGAGCCGTCAGCCGCGCGGCAAAGTCCGGCGGCAGCGGCCAACGCAGGTCGGCCCGGCGCTGCAGCACGCGCGCCAGCACAGCGCCTACCAGCACGGGCTCCAGCCCGCGGCGGACGGTCTCGACCTCGGGCAATTCAGGCATCGGCAGCGGCACATTTCAGCATGATCACCCGCTGTTACATCGCTGTGAGCCGGCCGCAACAGAGCGCGCCATGCCGCGCCCGCCCGACCATGTATCGCCCACACCGCCAACGCCCGCGCCGCCGGCCTACCGACGCCGCGCCCGGGCGCTGCCGGCCGACAACAGCAAAAGGAACCCGCCATGACCGCCACGCCTTATGGCAGCGACAGCCTGCCCGCTGCACTCCGCCACGCCCTCGCGGTGCTTGTCGCCGGCGCGGCGGGACTGCTGCTCTGGGAGCTTTGGATCCGGTTCGGCGCGCCGGTCACCACCGGCCCGTTCCCGCTGGAGGGCCCGATCGGCCTGGCCCAGGCCTCGCTCAACCAGCTGTTCGGCATCAGCGCGTTCCAGGGCGACAACCTGCTGCTGGGTGTGCTGAGCGGACGCAACATCGCCGAGATCGCGCATTTCGGCGCGGCGTTCGTGGGCTACCCGCTGGGCTTCCTGCTGGTCGCGCTGCCGCTTAAGAACCTGGTGCTGCGGACGGTGCCCTTCTGGGCGGTGGGCCTGGCCTACGGCGCGGTGCTGTTCGTGTTCGCCGGCTACGTGATGGGCCACCTGGTGGCGGGCTTCCCGCCGTTCTTCGGCTGGAGCTCGCTGACGGTCTGGACCGGGCTGCCGCCGGGCTCGTTCATCGGCCATGTGCTGCTGGGCCTCGGCATCTCGCTCGGCGCGCGGGCCTTCGGCCACCGCTGACGCGCCGACCGACCCCACCCGGGTCCTCTGACCGGCGCCCGGTCGCCCGTCGGCGGCTGGGCCGCTGCGTTTGCGGTCCGGCAGGCCGGGCGCGCGACGGCCGATCTTGCCACGCGCCGCCGCGGCGCATTGGCGTGGCCGCAGAGCCCGCTATGCTCCGCGCCATGACCGAGCCGACCCCCGAGAACCCGACTGCCTCGCCCGCTCCCGGCACCGCCGATGCGCCGGACCCCGCAGCTCCCGGCCGCGAGGGCGGCGCCAACCCTGACGGCGACGCCGATCGGGGCGCTGATCGGGGCGCTGATGGGGGCGCTGATGAGGGCGCTGGCCCGACCACGCATTTCGGCGCCACGGAGATCCCCGAGGACGAAAAGGCCGAGCGCGTGCGCGGGGTCTTCACCTCGGTCGCCGCGCGCTACGATCTGATGAACGATCTGATGTCGGGCGGCGTGCACCGGCTGTGGAAGGACCAGATGGTCACCTGGCTGGCGCCCCGCCGCGGCTGGCGCGTGCTGGACCTGGCCGGCGGCACGGGCGACATCGCGTTTCGCATCCTGCGCCGGCTCAAGGGCGAGGGCCACGTCACCGTCTACGACCTGACCGAGGACATGCTGGCCGAAGGCGCGCGCCGGGCCGAGCGCGACCGCATCGACAATGTCGACTGGGTCGTGGGCGATGCCATGGCCCTGCCGTTCGGCGACGGCGCGTTCGACGCGGTGACCATTGCCTTCGGCATCCGCAACGTCACCCGTCCCCAGGACGCGCTGGCCGAGGCGTTCCGCGTGCTCAAGCCCGGCGGGCGGTTTCTGTGCCTCGAATTCTCGCGCGTGACGCCGGCGATGCTGCGCACGGCCTACGACGCCTATTCGTACGCCGTGATCCCGCGCATGGGTCAGGCGGTGACGGGCGACCGGGCATCGTACCAGTACCTGGTCGAGAGCATCCGCCGCTTTCCCGATCAGGAGCGGTTCGCCGCCATGCTGCGCGAGGCGGGCTTCGGGCGGGTGGCCTGGCGCAACCTGACTTTCGGCGTCGCGGCGATGCATTCGGGCTGGCGGCTCTGAGCCGCCGATGTGGCGCGCCCCGCGGCATATCTGGCGGCTGATCCGAACCGGCGCCACGTTCGAGCGTACGGGCGCGCTTGCCGTGATCCTGGAGGATCAGGCGGTGCCGCGCGCAGCGCAGATCCCCATCCGTGCCGTCGGGCGGCTGTTCGGCCTGCTGGGCGCGTCGGGCGATCCGTCGCTGCCCCCCGTCGCGCGCGCGTGCCAGGCGATGGGCCCCGCGTACGTCAAGTTCGGGCAGATCCTGTCGACCCGGCCCGATATCGTAGGCAACGCCATCGTCGAGCAGCTGCGCGTGCTGCAGGACCGGCTGCCGGCCTTCCCGCTGGAGCAGGCGCGCGCGACGATCGAGACCGAGCTCGGCCCCGAGGGCGCCGCGCTGTTCGAGGAGATCGAGCCCCCCGTCGCCGCCGCCTCGATCGCCCAGGTGCACCCCGCGCGCTGGCGCGATACCGGTCAGAGGGTGGCGATCAAGGTGCTGCGCCCCGGCGTCGCGCAGCAGTTCCGCGCCGACATCGGCAGCTTTTACTTCATCGCAGGCGCGGTTGAGCTGATCGCCCCCTTTGCCCGGCGGTTGCGCCCGCGCATGGTGGTCGGCCATTTCGAGAGCGTGGTGCTGACCGAGCTGGACCTGCGGCTGGAGGCCGCCTCGGCCAGCCAGTTCCGCGACAACACCCGCGCCGACCCCCGCTTCCGCGTGCCCCGGGTGTTTTGGGAGGGTACGGGCCGGCGCGTGCTGACGCTGGAGTGGTGCGAGGGCCTGCCGTTCAACGCGCCCGCGGTCGTCGAGGCGGGCCAGGACTGCAGCGAAATCGCGACCCGGCTGCTGCAGACCTTCCTGAACCATGCGCTGCGCGATGGGTTCTTCCACGGCGACATGCACCAGGGAAATCTGCGGCTGGACCGCGATGGCACCATCATCGCGATGGACTTCGGCATCATGGGCCGGCTGGACGCGATCACCCGGCGCCATTTCGCCGAGATCATCTACGGCTTCGTCACCCGCAACTATCGCCGCGTGGCCGAGGTGCACATCGAGGCGGGCTATGTGCCGGCCGACCGCGACGTGGACGAGTTTGCGCTGGCGCTGCGCTCGATCTCCGAGCCGATCTTCAACCAGGACGCCAGCCGCATCTCGATGGCGCGGCTGCTGGCCTACCTGTTGGAGACGACTGAACGGTTCGGGATGGAGACGCGGACCGAGCTGATCTTGCTCCAGCGCACCATGCTGGTGGTCGAGGGCGTGTCGCGCTCGCTGGACCCGCGCTGCAACATCTGGCGCGCGGCGGCCCCGGTGGTCGAGACGTGGATCAGCGAGAACCTGGGCCCGCGCCAGGCGGTTCGCGACCTCCGCGACGGGCTCATGGTGCTGTCGCGCCTGGGCCCGCGCCTGCCGGGCGTGGCCGAGGAGATGGTGATGCTGGCCGAGGAGGCGCGGCTGAAGCGGCTGCGCGGACCCGTCGCCGTGGACATCCGCGCCTGGCCCAGCGTCGCGAGCCGCCTGGGCCTGATGCTGGCGTTCGCCCTGGGCGCGGCCCTCGCCCTGGCAGCGGTCGTCATGCTGGACTGACGCGCCGACCAGGGGCCCGACCCAGCGGAATCGCGGCTGGTCGCCGCAATGCTCGGTTGCCGGGAAACGGCAGCAGCCGCGGTGCGCCCGCCGGCGCTTTGGCGGGCCGCACGGGGAAGGGGAAGGGTGGGCTGAGAGAAGCCCCAGGGGCTTCTGTTCGAGCGTGTTTCGGGTGGCGGATTGGGGGCTAGTCGGTCGGGAGCAGGGCGCGGTCGGCGAAGTGGCGCTGCCAGACCGCCGTGCGCTGGGCGTCGCGGGCGTCGTAGGCCTCGAGCGCCGCCTTGGCATCGGCGATGCCACCGGTCTCGGCCTCGTGGGCGAGATCCGCAAGGCGCATCGTGTACCAGGCGGTGATGCCGCCCTCGGGCGCCTCGGCAAAGCGCGGAAAGGCGGGCTCGGGCATCCGGCCGGCGCGCCACAGGTCGGGCAGCGACGGCTCCAGCACCAGCGCGCG
>JBCCMW010000064.1:0-14035 GCA_039026175.1 Pseudomonadota bacterium | reverse complement strand
GACGACCTCGTCGGTCACTTGACCTTCGACGACCTTGCGGTACGGCGTCTCGATAAAGCCGTACTTGTTGACCCGCGCGAAGGTGGCCAGCGAGTTGATGAGGCCGATGTTCGGCCCCTCCGGCGTCTCGATCGGGCACATCCGGCCATAGTGCGTGGGGTGCACGTCACGCACCTCAAAGCCCGCCCGCTCGCGCGTCAACCCGCCCGGGCCCAGCGCCGACAGGCGCCGCTTGTGAGTGACCTCGGACAGCGGGTTGGTCTGGTCCATGAACTGGCTAAGCTGCGAGGACCCGAAGAACTCGCGCACCGCCGCGGCGGCGGGCTTGGCGTTGATCAGGTCCTGCGGCATCACCGTGTCGATCTCGACCGAGCTCATGCGCTCGCGGATCGCCCGCTCCATGCGGAGCAGACCGACGCGGTACTGGTTCTCCATCAGCTCGCCGACCGAGCGGACGCGGCGGTTGCCCAGGTGGTCGATATCGTCCACCTCGCCCTTGCCGTCGCGCAGGTCGACGATCGCCTTGACCACGGCCAGGATGTCCTCGCGCCGCAGCGTGCGCTGGGTGTCGGGCGCATCCAGGTCGAGGCGCATGTTCATCTTGACCCGCCCCACGGCCGACAGGTCGTAACGCTCGGCGTCGAAGAACAGCGACTGGAACATCGCCTCGGCCGCCTCCAACGTGGGCGGCTCGCCGGGGCGCATCACGCGGTAGATGTCCAGCAGCGCGGTCTCGCGGCTGACATTCTTGTCCACCGACATGGTGCTGCGGATGTACGGGCCGCGGTTGACGTTATCGATGTCCAGCGTCGGGATCTCGTCGAAGCCCGCGCCGATCAGGGTCTCCACCAGATCGGCAGACAGCTCGTCGCCCGCCTCGACGTAGATCGCGCCTGTCTCCTCGTTGATCATGTCGACCGCGGCAAATCGGCCCTGGATCGCCTCGAACGGCACCACCACGCTCTCGACGCCGGCCTTGACCATGTCGCGCAGCTTTTTGGGCACCAGCTTCTGGCCCGCTGGCGCCAGGGTCTCGCCCGTCTCGGCGTTCACCAAATCGAAGATCGGCGTCGTGCCGCGCAGCCGGTCGGCGTCGAACGGCGCCGCCCAACCCTCCGGCGTGCGCTTGAAGATGGTGCGCTCGAAGAAGTGGTCGCAGATCCCCTCCTGATCGAGCCCCAGCGCATACAGCAGCGTCGTCACCGGCAACTTCCGCCGCCGGTCGATTCGCGCATACACGATGTCCTTGGCGTCGAACTCGAAATCCAGCCACGAGCCGCGGTACGGGATCACGCGGCTGGCGAACAACAGCTTGCCGGACGAGTGCGTCTTGCCGCGGTCGTGGTCGAAGAACACGCCCGGTGAGCGGTGCATCTGGCTGACGATCACCCGCTCGGTGCCGTTCACGATGAACGTGCCCGTGCTGGTCATGAGCGGCATGTCGCCCATGTAGACGTCTTGCTCTTTGATGTCCTTGACCGACTTGGCGCCCGTCTCCTCGTCCACATCGAACACGATCAGCCGCAGCGTCACCTTCAGCGGAGCGCTGTAGGTCATGTCGCGCTGCTGGCATTCTTCGACGTCGTACTTCGGCGCTTCCAGTTCGTAGCGCACGAACTCCAGCAGCGCCGTCTCGTTGAAGTCCTTGATGGGAAAAACCGACTGGAAAACGCCTTGCAGGCCCTCGCCGTCCATCGGCTCGGGCTGGTCACCGCTGTTCAAGAAATAGTCGTACGACCGCTTCTGCACCTCGATCAGGTTCGGCAGGTCCGCTACTTCGCGGATCTTGCCAAAGAACTTCCTGATGCGCTTGCGGCCGGAAAACATCTGTCCCATGCGTCGCCTCGGGTCCTCTCGGCGACGACCGCACCCGCGGGGCACAGCGGGTCGGCCGTCCGGGTCAGCGCGTCAGGGATCCATCCAGCGCCCGGCGCCCCAGCCGGCCGCGTCTCGACCCCCCGTCCGCGTCCTCTAGGGCGCTCCACCCGGAAGCCCCCTACACGACACGGACCGTTCGAAACGGTCACTCGTGGTCTGCGCGGGCCCCGGGCCCGGCGCACATGCGGCCTGGCCCGGGCGGCAGCACCGCCCCGGCCAGGCCATCGTCAGGTCATCTGCGCCGGCCGCAGCCGATCGGCTCGATCACTTGAGCTCTACCTTGGCGCCGGCGTCCTCGAGCTTCTTTTTGATCTCCTCGGCCTCGTCCTTGGGCGCGGCTTCCTTGACCGCCTTGCCGCCGGCCTCGACCAGGTCCTTGGCCTCCTTGAGGCCCAAGCCCGTGATCGCGCGGACCTCCTTGATGACGTTGATCTTCTTTTCGCCGGCGGCGACCAGGATCACGTCGAACTCGGTCTTCTCTTCCTCGGCCGGGGCCGCCTCGGCACCGCCCGCACCCGGCATCGCGGCCATGGCCACGCCACCCGCCGCCGGCTCAATGCCGTACTTGTCCTTCAGCAGGTTCTTCAGCTCGACCGCCTCCAGCAGGGTGAGGCCGACCAGGTTCTCCGCCAGTTCTTCGATCTTCGACATAGTTCAGTTCCTACTTGTTCACCGTGCTCGTGGTCCGGTGCGCGGGGGCTGCCCCACGCCGGCCACGGCCGCGCAGGCTCACGCCTCTTCCCTCTCCTCGAGGGTCTGGGCGATCGCCGCCAGATTGCTGCCAGGGGCCGTGATCGCGCCCGCGAGGTTGGCGGCCGGCGAGATGATGCAGCCCACGAGCGAGGCGATGACCTCCTCGCGCGACGGCATATCCGCAACAGCCTTGACGCCGCTCTCGTCGAGAACGGCCTCCCCCATCGCTCCGCCCACGATCTTGAACTTGTCGTTCGCCTTCGCGTACTTCTCGGCCACACGAGCCGCAGCGGTGGGGTCCTCGGAATAGGCGAGAACGGTCTGCCCCGTCAGATACTTACCCAAGCCAGCGCTGGGCTTGCCTTCCAGGGCGATCTTGGCGAGCCTGTTCTTGGCGACACGGACACCGCCCCCGGCCTCGCGGACCTGGGCGCGGAAATCCTGCATCTGCGCGACCGTGAGACCGGCGTAGTGGGCGACCACCACGACACCAGAGTCCGCAAAGATCCGGCCGAGCTCGTCGACCGTCTGTGCTTTCTGGGCTCTGTCCACAGTCTTCTCCAAACTAGGCGACGGCACCCCGCCGCCGGCTCCTTCCCGCCACGCCCCCACGTCGCACACGGGGCGAGGCGCTCTTCGGGTCCCATCCGGGGTCCCCGACCAAGATCGGCCCTGGGCACAGAGCCCACGGTAAATCCGGTCCGTTCCCCGTCTATGGCAGGACTTTCGCCCCCATCGGGGACTGCCCACCGTCTCGGACAGGCGGGGGTGCGCGGCACCCCCTGGACACCCCGCGCAGGGCGGGGATCTCAGGTCCTACTCCGCCGCGGGTGCCGGCGCGTCGGCGAGGCTGTCCAGCGCCACCGTGATGCCGGGCCCCATGGTGGAGCTGACCGAAAGCTTCTTCAGGTATGTGCCCTTGGCCCCGCTGGGCTTGGCACGCTGCACCGCGTCGACCAGCGCGCGGATGTTTGCCTCCAGCTTGGCGGGGTCGAACGACGCCTTGCCGACGCCCGCGTGGATGATCCCGCCCTTCTCGACACGGAAGGTGACCTGCCCGCCCTTGGCATCGGTCACCGCCTTGGCGACGTCCATCGTCACGGTGCCGATCTTGGGGTTGGGCATCAGGCCACGGGGACCCAGGATCTTACCCAGCCGACCGACGATGGGCATCATGTCGGGAGTGGCGATGCAGCGGTCGAAATCGATCGTCCCGCCCTGGATGGTGGTCATCAGATCCTCGGCGCCCACGACATCGGCGCCCGCCGCGGTGGCCTCCTCGGCCTTGGGCCCGCGGGCGAACACCGCGACGCGCACCGTCTTGCCCGTGCCGTTCGGCAGGTTGACCGAGCCGCGCACCATCTGGTCGGCGTGGCGCGGGTCGACGCCCAGGTTGAGCGCCGCCTCGATGGTCTCGTCGAACTTGGCGGTGGCGTTCGCCTTGACGATCCCCACCGCCTCGGTCAGCGGGACCTGGCCCACGCTCTGCGTCGCCTCGCGGATGGCGCGGATGCGCTTGGGCAGCTTTTTGGCCATCACTTCACCTCGATGCCCATGGACTTGGCCGAACCGACGATGATCAGCATCGCAGCCTCGACGGAGTTGGCGTTCAAGTCCTTCATCTTCATCTCGGCGATCTCGCGTACCTGCTTGCGCGTCACCGTCCCCACCGTCTCGCGCCCCGCCTTCTTGGCGCCCGACTTCAGCTTGGCCGCCTTCTTCAGCAGGAACGATGCCGGCGGGGTCTTGATCTCGAAGGTGAAGGACTTGTCGGCGTAGTAGGTGATGACGGTCGGGCACGGCGCGCCGATCTCGAAGTCCTGCGTCTTGGCGTTGAACTCCTTGCAGAAGCCCATGATGTTGATGCCGCGCTGACCCAACGCGGGGCCGATCGGCGGCGACGGGTTGGCCTTGCCTGCAGGCACCTGCAGCTTCAGCTGGCCCACGACCTTTTTGGCCATGCTCTCTCTCCACTTTCCCTAGGCCCGGGACGCGTCCCTGCCCGCTCACGAAAGGGTGGTCCGGCCCGACGGCGCGCCGCCGGTGCCTCCCACCGCCTACCTCACGACGCCTTGGCGACCTGCGAGTATTCCAATTCCACGGGCGTCGCGCGGCCGAAGATCGACACGGTGACCTTCAGGCGCGCGGTCTCCTCGTCCACATCCTCGACCAGGCCCGTAAAGCTCTCGAACGGGCCGTCGGTGACGTTGACCTGTTCGCCCACCTGGAAGGTGATCGACGGGCGCGGCCGCTCCAGCCCCTCCTCAACCTGGTTCAGGATGCGCGACATCTCGCTGTCGGACATCGGCATCGGCTTGCCCTGCGAGCCCAGAAACTCCAGCACCCGCTGGGTGCTTTTGACCAGGTGATAGGCTTCGTCGGTCATCACCATCTTGACCAGCACATAGCCGGGCATGAACCGCTTCTCGACATTCACCTTCTGGCCGCGCCTGATCTCGACCACCTCCTCGGTGGGGACCAGCACTTCCAGGATCTCCTCGGTGAGCCCCTGCTGCTCTGCCCCCTCGCGGATCGCCTCGGCGACCTTCTTCTCGAAATTCGAGAGCACATGCACAGAATACCAGCGCGCCTTCATGGATGCCGTGCTACCTTCCTTCTCGCGCCGCCCACCGGCCATCGCCATGACGCTTCGTCGTCGACCTGCCCGCCAGCACCGGCCTGCCGACCCGACCGCGCCGGGCTATCGGCGCAGCGGTCGCATAGCGGGAAGCATCCGCCCTGTCGTGCAACACGCAACCGAGCCTGCGCTTCGACGCACCGACAAAACCTAGGCCGGCGCAGGGGCGCGACGAATCATTCCTGTTCGATGATGCCAGAGTCGGACCGTTATCGGCGGCGACCCTAGATGGCAAGACCCGCAGGAAAACTCGTTGCAACGCCCTTGCGTCAGCCACGCGGCGCCGCGGGATCACGTCCGCCGTCAGCGGGCCGAGGTGTCAGCGGCCCAGGATGAACGTATCGACCAAGATCGTCAGGATCTGGTCCACAAAGAAGAAGAAGATCGCGCACAACAGCGCCATCAGCAGCACCATCGCGGTGGTCAGGCCGGCCTCCTTGCGGGTGGGCCAGACGACCTTGCGGACTTCGCTTCGCACCTCGTCGACGAACTGCACCGGGTTCTTCATCGCTGCCTCGCTTGGCCTGCCGCGCGTGCGCGTCTCCACCAGATAGTCGGTATCGGTGCCGGGCGCCACCGCGGCCGGCGGATTGCGGCGCCGCGCCGACCGCGGCGCTGGCAGGGGCGGAGGGGCTCGAACCCCCGACCTACGGTTTTGGAGACCGTCGCTCTACCAACTGAGCTACACCCCTTCGGCACCGGTGCGGCGATCAGTACGGGATCGGGGATGCGAATGCACGTCTCGCGTCTCGCCCCGCCCGCCGCCAACGCCGGCACGCGACCGGGCGTCTCGCTATCGCCTGAGACACGCGCGATCAACCCCGAACGCCGACGGCCCGCCCCAACGGCCCGCCCCGACGGCCCGCCCCGACGGCCCGCCCCGACGGCCCGCGCTGACGGCCCTCTCCGACGGCCGCTCAGGCCAGCTCGAAGCTGCGGTTCTCGTCCACAACCTCGACGTCCAGCACCAGGCTCTCGAGCAGCGCGCCCGAGGCGCCGTCCGCGGCGTAGCTGTTCAGCGTGTAGCTGTGCGTGCCGGCCTCCAGCGTACGCCCGCCCAGAAAGTCGACGCCCAGGTCACCGAACTCGGCGTAGGGAGCGATGTTCTCGATCCGGCTGGCATCGGGGCTCACGATCTGGATGCTCTCGACCGGGCCCTGCGCCCCGTCCAAAGCCCAGGCCACCAGCGCCAGCTCGCGCCCGGCCACCTGGTCCAGCGTCAGCGCCGTGGTGCCGTCCAGCGTGGCGATCAGCGTGTCGCTGGCCGTGTCGTAGAGCCCGACGGCCAGGTACTGGCTGGACGGCGTCCACCCCGCGGCAGGCCCCGTGGCAGGTACGGTGGGCGCCTCGGTGATCCGGATCGAGAAGTCGACGCTCTCGCGCAGCAACCCGCTGGCGCCGGCGCCGGCGAACACGTCGATCGCATAGTCGTGGCGGCCGACGGCCAGGCTGCGTCCACCAATCAGGTCGCCACCCAGATCGCCGAACTCGGCATAGGGCGCCAGGTTCTCGACCTGCACGGCCACAGGGCTCTCGATCCGCACGCTGCCAACCGGGGCGCTCTCGTCCAACAGGTCGGCGACCACCGCCAACTGGCGCCCGGCCACCTGATCGATGCTCAGCGTCGTCTGCGGGCCGAGCGTGGTGACCAGCGTGTCGGTCGCCGTGTCGTAGAGCCCGACCGAAAGCAGGCTGCTGAGGCCGCCGCCCTGACCCATCGTGAAGCTGGCCGTCGTGCTGCCCAGCATCGCGCCGGTGGCATTGGCGCCGGCGAACACCTCGACGCTGACGGTATGCTCGCCCGCCGCCATCGCTGAGCCATGGTAATCGATCTCGCCGTCGGTCCAGGTGTCGCCGAACAGCGCATAGGGCAGGATGTTTTCGACCTGCGTGCGCCCGCCCGACCAGGTCATGCGCACGCTGCCCGCCTCCATCGAGGGGTCGACCTCGACCGAAAACAGCCCGTCCGACAGCAGACCGAAATCCAGCGTCCCACCGTCGACGATCGAGGCCACGCGCTCGTTCTCGACCGCGTCGACCAGATAGAGCGCGATCTCGCCGCCGTGTCCCGGCACGGGACCGGGCGGTGCGGCGGGCGGCGGGGCCGGGGTTGGGGGCGGAGGCGGCGGTGCGGCCTGGCTGACGGCAAAGCTGGTCGACATGGTGGTCAGCAGCGTGCCCGAGGCGCCTGCGCCGCTGTACGCCTCGACCGTCAGACTGTAGTCGCCGGCCGTGAGCGCGCTGCCGAAATAGTCGGCGCCAAAGCCGGTATCGCCGAACAGCGCAAACGGAGCCACGTTCTCGATCTGGCTGTGCCCCCCGGACCAGATCAGCCGCATGCTGGCTGCCTGGAAATCGGGGACCGCCTCGATCGAGAAGTTGCCCTCGCTCAGCAGCGCCAGATCCAGCGTCGCCCCGTCCCGGATCGTGGCCACTTGCTGCTCGGTGTCGGCGTCGACCAGGAAGAGCTCGATGTCATAATCCGGCGCGGGACCCGGGATCGGATCCGACGGCGGCGATGGGGGCGGCGCGTCGCCCTGGTCGTCGTCGCCCTGCCCGGGATCGCTCAGCACCGGCGAGAGCGGCTCCTCCTGCAGCACGCCCGGCCGGTCACTGCCGAGCAGCCCCACGTTCTGTCCGCTGTCCAGCGCCATCAGCGCGATGCGGTCCACCTGATGGCCAGCCGAGCGCTCCATCATCACGAAGGTGTAGATCTCGCCCGCCTCGACAGGCACCACGATGGCGCGCGGCGTATGGTCGATGTTGCGGTTGGCGACCAGGAAATCGTTCGAACTGCCGCCCGAGTGATACGTCTTGTAGAGCCCCAACAGGCCCAGCGGCTGCAGCTCCAGCTTGTTCTGGTTGGCCGTGCCCTGGGGCGAGACCGCGGGCACCGGAACGCCGTCCTTCAGGATCCCGGTCCAGGTGTCGTTGTGCTCGGTCGGGTTGCTGCCGATGTAGCTGGCGACCAGGTGGATCTGCACGAACCCGTCTTGCTCGGCCTGGAAGCGATAGGTCAGCACACCCTCGGGGCTGTCCTCGGGGTTGCGGTGCTGGCCGAACGCGTTGGCCGAGGTCGCCTCGACATAGCCGCCGCCCGTCGGCGCGTCGTGGCCCTGGGGCAGGTCGGCGGCGGTGCGGAACGACCAGCCGCCCGGCCGATCCTGATCGATCGCGCTCTCGGCCTCGAACACATAATTGCCGTTCGCGTTGGCGCCGTAGACCGGGCCGTCGGCCGGCACCTCGGGCAGGCGCACGTCGATCGAGAACGTCGCGGTATCGGTCCCGCCGAAGGGATCGGACAGCCGATAGGTGATCGTGTCTGTGCCGACGAACCCCTGGTCTGGCGTATAGCGAATGTTGCCGTTGTTGCGCAGTTCGGCGGTGCCGTTGTCGGGGCCGTCGATGATGCGGACCGAAAGATTGTCGCCATCGGGGTCGGTATCGTTGCCCTTGACGCCCACCTGCACGCGCTGGCCGACCAGGGTGCTGGCGGTATCGTTCCTGGCCACCGGATCCTCGTTGGGGCGCGGCGTGACGGTGACGTTGATCTCGGCCGTGTCGGTACCGCCGTTCCCGTCGTCGATGCCGTAGACCACCGTGCCCTGGCCGCTGTAGGTCCAGTCGCCACGCACGAACATCCGATCGTCGCGCACCTCGGCGAACAGCCCGTCCGTCACACTGACCAGCGACAGGGTCAGATCGTCGCCGTCTGCGTCGTTGTCGTTGTTCAGCACCCGGATCGCGCGGCCCTGATGATGGCCCAGCGTGACGGTATCGTCGCGCGCAACCGGCGCGGTGTTGGGCGCCGCCTCGACCGACACCGACAGGGTGCCCTCGGCGGTGCCGCCGTTGCCGTCGTCCACGGCATAGGTGACGGTCGTCGTGCCGGCGTAGGCGGCCTCGGTTGAAACTTCGAGCATGCCGCCTTCCTGCATCGTCACGTCCAATCCATCGCCCACCGTCACCAGCGACAGCGTGAGGGTGTCGCCGTCCGCATCGCTGTCGTTGGCCAGAACGTCGACCATCACGGTCTCGCCCGCGGTGACCGCGGCGGTGTCGTCCTCGACCACGGGGGCGGTGTTCTGCGGCTGCGGCTGCGGTGGCGGTGGCGGCGCCTGGACCGGGTCGTCATAGGCGATAGCCGAAAGGTCGATCAGGCTCCCGGGCCGCTGATCGACGTTGACGATCACACCGCCGGTCAGCGCGTCGTTCTTGGTCTGCTGCGGCTTGGCAAAGTCCCAGCCGTAGAACATTTCCGAGACGAACTTGATGTGCGTCTCGCCGCGCTCGAGATCGCGGAAGATGGCGGTGTTGGGCGATGCCGCGAGCATCTCGAGCGAGGTGACCTCGCGGATGTCGACGATCTCGCGCGTGTTCGGGTTTTTGAGATAGAACAGCGCGTCCGGCGCCAGCCCGTTGATCTGGTAGACGACGCTCGCGCCCTCGGGCATGTCGGTCATCCAGAAATGGAACTGCGGCGGGTCGCCCCGCAGCGTCATCTCGTAGGTGTAGCCGTCGACGATGGGCGTCTGTCGATGCCCAGTGCCGGGACCCACGCCCAGATTGTCGACGACGGGCCCGTCGTTTCGCACCACGTCGATCTCGAAATTCGAGATGTTGTAGGGCGTGTCGCCGCGATAGTCGCCGTTCTCGTCGACCACCCGGACATTCATCAGCCCGATGAAGTCGACGTCGCTGAACGGGCTCGCCACCGCGCCCCATTCCTCGAACACAACCGCGTTCTCCGAGCGATTGAAGCCGTAGGCCGCGTCCGCGCGGTTGGGCTCGTCGGTCAGGATCGCGCCGCCTTGGATACCGGTCAGGCTGCCGTCGAGGTCGACCAGCATTTCCGAGGCGTTCTGGTTCTCGGCCGTGTTGGTGCCGAAGTCGACCCGCTGCTCCCAGCGCATCGTCTCCTCGGGGCCCCACGTCAGACCCTCGACGTAGTGCAGCGTCGACTTGTGGATCGCGTTGGTCAGATCGATCGCATAGTCGCGCTCGTCGTAGAACCCGTCGAAATGGACGTCCTTGATCCCTCCGGGCCCGTCATAGAGCAGGTGACCGGAAAAGTTGTTTTGACCGAACGGCAGCGAACGGCCCTCGGCCAGCTCGGTCTCGGTGGTCGGCGTGCCGATGTTGCCCTGGGTGCGGCCGACGATCAGGCCGTCCTCGATGCCCTGGTTCAGGCGAAAGCGCGTGCCCTCGCCGACCTCGGCCATCTTGACGTCCTCGAACACACCTTCGACGCCCCGCACATACAGCCCGCGCCCGTCGATCTTGTAGACGGTGATGTCCTCGACCAGCCACGGCGCGACCTTCTGCGCCTGTTCGGCATCGCCCGCCGGGTTCTTGTCCTGCACCAGGTTCGCGTGGTTCAGAAAGAAGCCGCGATTGGACGAGTGGACCACGTTGTCGACCATGTCGGTCGGGCCTTCGCGGCTGCCGTTGTCCTCCAGACTGTCGACCTGGCGCGACGGACGGTCGACGCCGCCGCTAGTGTCGAAGAAAAAGCCCGTGCCCTCGGAGCCCGCTGCGTGGTTGCCGCGGAACGTGTTGCCGGCGTTCTCGATCCAGAACGACGAGGGATCGTCCTGGTTGCCGCCGGGCGAGCCGTTGAACAGGCCCGGGTGGCGCTGGTTGAAGGCCAGGTTCTCGACGATCTGGTTGCCGATCTCCGAGCCGTCCTCCAGGAACACACCGTGGCCGATGGTCTCGAATATCGCGTTGTCGGCGACGCGCGCATTCTCGGCGCCGTGCACTGTGATGCCGTTGTTAAAGCTGTGGTGCACCGACGAGTTCTGGATGTACTGGCCCGTCACGTCCTCGGACAGGTGCCAGTGCGCCGGGTAGCGGCCCAGAATGCCCGCCTGGCCCATAAAGGCGAGTTCGACGCCCGAGAGATACATCTCGCCGCCGTGCATCACCATCGTATGCCCGCCGTACTGATCGGGCTGCTGGTTCAGCGGCAGACGGTCGTCATAATCGATATCGCCCTGGATCGTCACATCGCGCGACAGCAGCGCCACCTCGGCGCGCATGTCCAGCGACCAGGTCTTCTCGTCGTTGGCATACTGTTCGACCGCACCGTAGTGCATGAACTCGACCGGACGATCGAGCGTCACGGTACGCCCGCCGTCGGCGACCGCCGTCACGGTGAAGGTCTCGGCCTGGTTCAGGTCGAAGTCGGTCGAGGCCACGGCGATCACGTCGCCGACCTGCCAGCCCGTCGCCTCGTCCAGCGTCAGCGTGGTGTCGCCGGGGCGGGCAGTGGCGTCCAGCTGGGCCCAGCTCTCCTTGGCCGCATCGTCGGCGTGGATGCTGATCGTGGCACCCGGGCCCATCGCCATCAGGAACGCATTGTTGTTTTCGATCACATGGGCGTGGCCGTGCCCGTCGGGGCCTGTGTCGCCGCACTGACAGGTCGCGCCGCCCGTGATCGGGCAGGCGTCCTCGGTCGCGCCGCCCGTGATCGGGCAGGCGTCCTCGGTCTCGCACCCGTCCGGATAGTCGCGCAGATCGACAGTGTTGCGGTTATCCTTGCCCGCCAGCGTCAGGGTGAAGTCGCCCGCATACGGCGTCTCGGGCGTCCCCAGGCTGAAGCTACCGTCGCCCGCCACCACGGCCCAGTCGGTGGTCAGCGCCAGCGGCGTGTCGGCCTCCTCGGCGGTGAACTCGCCATAGACGACCAGACCCTTGACCGTCGCCTCGCCCGCCGCGGCGTCGAAGATCAGGCGGACATCGCTGTCGACGACGACCACATCGTCCGGGCCGGGGCGCCGGCCGTCGGGCATGCGGAATTCAGACCATAGAATGTCCGGCACTCCACCCTCCATGCGCCAAACGGCGTCCACCGGGGACCCGGCAGAGGCGCGGTGCACGCCACCTGTCCCATTTTGGCAAAGCCCGTCTTCACCATGTCTCCCCGGGGCTTTTGGTGCCAGATGACTACTGTGGCGCACTACCAATCAGGAGTTGAAAACGGCGCATTCTTGACATGTGCCGCCACTATTTCTTCATATCCCCCGCCAGATACGTTTTCGTATGCATCTAAAAATGGGACAGCAGGGCCAATTTCTTCCTGCTTTGACCGGACAATTTGTTTTCGACCTGGGTCAGAATGGTCCATCGCGGTAAACCTATGCCGGTCTCGCGCAGGCCGGGATGACGCGTTCTGCGGCGTCGGCGTCGCGCTGGGCGGCTGGATCGTCGGTGCGGCCGGCCCACCTGTCGCGCCGGTGATCGAGCACACCCAGGGAGGGGCGCATGGCGCACGCATCGGCCGACGTCGCGATCGTGGGCGCGGGGATCGCGGGCCTGGCCGCGGCCGCCGCCCTGGCCGCCGTCGGGCAGCGTGTCACCGTGCTGGAGAAGTCGCGCGGGCTGGGCGGACGCATGGCCACGCGGCAGGGCGCCGAGGGCCCGTTCGACCATGGCCCGCCGGGTGTCACCGCCGCCGACCCTGTCTTTGCCACGCTGCTCGACGCCGCCATCGCCGCAGGCCACGCCGCCCCCTGGCCCGAAGCGCCGGCGCGCGTGCTGTCAGGCCCCACTGGACCGTCCGGCCCTGCCGACACGGTGCGCGGGGCCGTCGGCGTCCCCGGCACCTCGTCGCTGGTGCGCCCGCTGGCCGCCGCGCTGCCGAACGGCGCGATCCGGCTGCAGTGCGAGGCCATAGCGCTGGACCGCCGCACCGACGGCTGGCACATCGCAACCGAGGGCGCCGGTGCCGTGCACGCCGGTACGCTGATCCTGGCCGCCCCGGCGCCGCAGAGCGCGCGTCTGCTCGCCGCCGCCGACCTGCAACAGGTGGCCGCACCGCTGGCCACCGTCGCCTATCGCCCGATGATGACGGCGATGCTGGCGCTAGACCGGCCGATGACACCGCCCGACCCCCTGCCCCTGCCGCTGCAAAAGGCGAACCGACAGGGCGATCTGCCGGGCCGCGCCACCACACCGGAGCGTTGGGTGCTGCACGCCGACGCAGCCTGGTCGGCCGCCCACGCCGATGACGACAAGCCGGCCATCGCCGATGCGCTGATCGCCGCCTTCGCGGGCCGCGGCGGCACTCTGCCAGGCGAGCGCCACCGCGCCGGCCATCGCTGGCGCTACGCCCTGGTCACCCGGCCGCTGGGTGCACCGTGCCTGTGGCACGTCGACCTCGGCCTCGGTCTCTGCGGCGATTGGTGCCTGGGCGACGCGGCCGAGCATGCCCACCGGTCCGGCCGCGCGCTGGCAGCCGCCATGACGGCCGCAATGGCCGGTTGACTCACCCGCAGCGCACCACACCGGGGCATCGCAATACCGCGATCCCGCATCGTGGACCCCTATCGCGGCATGGGCGGCGGGCCTAAGGTCAACGCGATAGCAGCGAGAACCAGCCCATGCGCCAGATCGAGAATGCCGACGGGATAGCCCTTACCGCCGCAGATGCCTCCCACATCGCAGCCTACGACGCGCTGATCACCGCCTTCGTCGGCTTCCGGCGCGAGACGGGGGCGATGGCCAAGACGCTGGCCGAGGACGCGCCCGAGATGCCCATGGCGCTGGCGGCCAAGGGCTATCTGTCCAAGATGGCGGGGTCGGCCGAGGGCACGGCCGCCGCCGGGCGCGCGGCCAAGGCCCTCGGATCGCTGGTCGACGCCGGACACGCGAACGCGCACGAACGGACCCACGCCGCGGCGCTCGACCGCTGGCTGGCCGGCGACATGGACGGCGCGACGCGGCTCTGGGAAGGGCTGACGGCCGACACGCCAGGCGACACGCTGGCGCTGCGCCTGCAGCACTTTATGCATTTCTACACCGGCGAGGTGCGGCGCATCCGCG
>JBCCMW010000063.1:0-14063 GCA_039026175.1 Pseudomonadota bacterium | reverse complement strand
GCGGTCGGCGGGGCGCGGTCGGCGGGGCGCGGTCGGCGGGGCGCGGGCAGCGGGGCGCGGGCGGCGGGCGCGTTTGACGGGGCGTTCCGGGATCGTGTGCGAGGGCAACTGCGCGCCGCCCAACCCGGGCCCGGACGCGTTCTACGCGCGGCCCGGCTTCGTGGAGATGGGGCGCGGGCGGGCGCAACCGGGTATGCTGGTGCGCGATCTCTCGCCGGACTTGGAGGGCCCATGATCACCGCCACCTGCCACTGCGGCGCCGTCGTCCTTCGCTTCCCGACGCTGGACGTAGAGAGCGCGCGGCGCTGCGATTGCTCCTATTGCCGCCGGCGTGGGGCGGCGCCGGTCACCGTGCCGGCGGATCAGATCGAGGTGGTGCGGGGCGAGACCCTGACGCTCTACCAGTTCAACACCCACACGGCCGAGCACTGGTTCTGCCGCGTCTGCGGCATCTACACCCACCACCGCCGGCGCTCGAACCCGGCCGAGTACGGGGTGAACCTGGGCTGCGTCGAGGGCGTGGACCTGACGGTGCTGGACATCCCCTGGGTCGACGGCGTGAACCATCCCTCGGACGCCAAGCCGGAGTAGGGGCCGCCCTGCGCGCTCTCCGCCAGTGCGGTGCACGCACCCTGCGCCATCCGGTGCGGTGCACGCACCCTGCGCCATCCGGTGCGTCTGCGCCGCGTCGGGTGCGTCGAACGCACCGCCCGGCCGGCCCGCCGCGCCGGATTGACCGCGCCGCGCGGGCGGGCCAGTCAGGGCCCATGGGCCGGCCCGAGATCCTCTTTCCCCTGTTTGCCGGGATCGGCGGGCTCAAGGGCGTGGGCCCGGCGGCCGAGAAGGCGTTCGCCCGCCTCAAGGTCCAGACCGTGCGCGACCTGCTGTTCCACCTGCCCAGCGATGTGGTCGACCGCCGCCCGTTGGACAGCCTGGCGGGCGTCGAGCCCGGACAGGTCGCGACCCTCAGTGTCGAGGTCATGGGTCACAGCGCGCCGCGCCGCCCCGGCACGCCCCATCGCGTGTCGGTCCAGGGCGGCGGCACGTTCTTGGATCTGATCTTCTTTCGCGCCCAGCCGCGGTGGCTGGGGGACGCGTTGCCAATGCGCGCGCGGCGCCTGGTGTCGGGCAAGCTCGAACGCTACGGCGAGCGCTGGCAGATGGCGCACCCGGACGTGATCGTGGACGACGCCGAGGGTGCCGACCTGCCCGACTTCGAGCCCGTCTACCCCCGGACCGAAGGCCTGTTCCCGCGTCAGATCGTCAAGGCGGCCGCGGCGGCGCTGGCCGCGATGCCGCCACTGCCCGAGTGGCAGGATCCCGCGCTGCTGAAACGGGAGGACTGGCCCGCCTGGGACGCGGCGCTGAGCGCTCTGCACCGGCCCGAGGACCGCAGCGCTCTGTCGCCCGCCCATCCGGCCCGACGGCGGCTGGCCTATGACGAGCTGCTGTCGCACCAGCTGACCGTCGCGCTCGGCCGCGCCGCGATGCGCCGGGGCAAGGGGCGCGAGACGGCCGAGCCGCACATGGCCGATGGAGGCAGCCCCACGGCCCTCGCCGCGCAGGCGTTCGGCTATGCGCCGACCGGCGCCCAGGCGCGCGCGCTGGCCGAAATCCGGGCCGATATGGCCCGGCCCGAGCGGATGATGCGCCTGCTGCAGGGCGACGTCGGCGCGGGCAAGACCTGGGTTGCGTGCCTGGCGCTGATGGTCGCGGTCGCGGCGGGCGGGCAGGGCGCGCTGATGGCGCCGACCGAGATCCTGGCCCGCCAGCACGGCGCCAGCCTCGCCCCCATCGCCCAGGCCTGCGGCGTGCATCTGACGGTGCTGACCGGTCGCGACAGCGGCCAGGGTCTGCGCGACAAGCTGGCCGCCGTCGCCGACGGGCGCGCACAGATTGTGATCGGTACGCACAAGCTGTTCTCGCAGGACGTGGCCTTCGCCGACCTGCGCCTGGCGGTGATCGACGAGCAGCACCGCTTCGGCGTGCGCCAGCGGCTGGAGCTGATGGCCAAGGCGCCCGGCGGCTGCGACGTGCTGATCATGACCGCCACGCCGATCCCCCGGACGCTAGCGCTGGCGGGCTACGGCGATCTGGACATTTCGGTGCTGGACGAGAAGCCGCCCGGCCGCCAGCCCGTCGACACCCGCCTGATCAGCGCCGAGCGCCAGGAGGCTGTGGTCGCGCGCCTGGCCGCGGCCATTGCCGAGGGGCGGCGCGCCTATTGGGTGTGCCCCGCCGTCGAGGACCGGCCCGACAACGACATGGTGGCGGCCGAGGCGCGCGCCGCCGCGTTGACCGAGGCGCTGGGGGCAGGGCGCGTCACCCTGGTCCACGGTCAGATGCCGCCCGAGCGGCGCGACGCCGCCATGGCCGATTTCCAGGCCGGGCGCGCCCAGGTGCTGGTCGCCACCACCGTGATCGAGGTCGGCGTCGACATCCCCGAGGCGACGATCATGGTGATCGAGCAGGCCGACAGCTTTGGGCTGGCGCAGCTGCACCAGCTTCGCGGCCGTGTCGGGCGCGGGGGCGGCGAGTCGCACTGCCTGCTGATGTACACGCCGCCGCTGGGCGAGACGGCGGCAGCCCGGCTCAGCACCCTGCGCGACAGCGAGGACGGGTTCGCGATCGCCGAGAAGGACCTGGCGCTGCGCGGCGCGGGGGATCTGATCGGCACCGCGCAGTCGGGCGTGCCGCGCTTTGCGCTGGCCGATCTGGAGGTCCACACCGATCTGCTAGCCATCGCCCAGGACGACGCGCGGCGGGTCCTGGCGCTCGATCCGACGCTGTCGAGCCCGCGGGGCGAGGCGCTGCGGGTGCTGTTGTACCTGATGGAGCGCGACGCCTCGATCCGCCTGCTGGCCAGCGGATAGCACCGTCCGACCAAGCGGAATCGCGGCTGGTCGCCGCGATGCTCGATCGCGGGTGCCCGGAACCGGCATCGGGCCGGTGAAGAAGGGGTAGGGGTGGCTGAGAGAAGCCCGATGGGGCTTCTCGACCAGCGTTTGGCGGGTACCGGACCGCGTCAAGGACGAGCCGCTTTGCGGTCGCCTGGCGGCGATCCTTGACCCGGCCCGCCACCCGCGCATCGCGGCGGCCGCGTCGGCGCGTGGCGGGACCGGTGCAGGCGAGGGGGCCTGTGCGCCCGTGGCGCCGTTCCGTACACCGGAAGCGGGTTGCGCGCTGGATGAGGATTGTTCGGTAAATGTTCTTGCAGCATAGGCGAATTTATGGTGAACATACCGTCAACATCACATCGAGTGGGAGGAGAAATCGATGTCCGTGATCGCCCAGGCCCGCCGCTTCGTGAACGCCGCCCCTGTGACTGCGCTGGGCGATGCCGCAGGGTTAGCGGGCATCGTGCTGATCGTCGCCGCGGGCTTCCTGGCGCCCGCGGTGCTTTGAGCGCGCCACCTGGTCCTGGCGTGGTTCGTTGCGTCTGCCACGGTGTCGTGTCGCGTTCCTGTCATTCTGTCGTTGTGCCCGGCCTGCGGCCGGATCCCGCGCTTGCCCGCGGCCCTGGAGGGGGCATTGGCCGACAGCCCCGTGAGGGGCATTAGCCGACAGCCCCGTGAGGGGCGATGGCCGACAGCCCCGAGGCGGCCCATACCCCGTGCGGCCGCCTCCGCCCTTTCCCGGTTCGCCACCTGCCGGCCCTTTGCGGGGCCGGCTTTTTTTCTGCCCTCGTCGTCGGTATGCCTCGCACGAGGCGTTACAGCCCAGAGTAGGCCACGGTGACGAGGAGAGCGCCGCATGCCGCGATCCCGGCCATCTGTGCCCGCCTGGCGCGCCGCCCTGCTGTTGGTGTCGGGCGCGCTGATCGGCGGCGTGGCCGCCCTCCCGACCGCCACTGCGCAACCGCTCGAGGGACCCAATAGCTGCGAGTTCGCCTTCGACGGCGAGTGCGACGAGCGGCTGGGCTTTTGCGATGCCGGAACCGACACCTGGGACTGCCGACGCACGGGGGCGCCGCCTGGCCCCGACGCCTGTGCCAGTGCGCGCAACGGCCGGTGCGAGGAGGACGGCTCGGGCGGTGGCGTGTGCCTGCCGTTCACCGACACCACCGACTGTCGCGCCGCGGGTTTCGACCAAGCGCTGGTGTTCTTCGGCCGCGACGACCGGCGCTGGGTGCGACCCGACCGCGCGCCCTACAGCATGATCGGCCGGCTGCAGGACCGGCGCGAGCGCTACTACTGCACCGCCGCACTGGTGGGTCCCAGCGCGGCGCTGACGGCAGCGCATTGTCTGTTCGACCCCGACGATGTGGCCGGCGACCTGGTGCCGCCAAGGCGGTTTGTGAGCGGCGTGCACGGGCAGGACAGCGGGCCCGAGACGGCGGTGGTGGGCTGGTACCACCCGCCCGAGTTCGACGCGCTGCGCATCGACCCCGATGCCGACACCGACCGCCACGACTGGGCGATCCTGTTCCTGGACGAGCCGCTGGGCGAGAAGCTGGGCTATCTGGCCATCGAGCCGCTGGCCGAGGCGGTGCGGCAGAGCCTGCTGACCCCGCGCGCGCCGGTGCTGATGCAGGCGGGGTACAACGCCGACGCGGGCGCCTTCATGGCCGCGCACGACAATTGCGCGGTGGTGCAGCTCTTCGAGGATCGCACGCTGGGCCACGAGTGCGACACGCTGCCGGGCGCCAGCGGCTCGCCGATCCTGACCGAGGCGGCCGACGGGGGTTTCGCCATCGTGGCGATGGACGTCAGCGTCTATGTGAGCGCCGAGATCGGCAAGCCGAACATCAACGTCGCCGTCGATGCCGCCGCCTTCGCCGAGGCCGTGCAGCGCTATGCGCTACCACGCCGGGGCGCGGTGCGGCCGAGACCGCGGGTCAAGCCCGTACAGGCCGGGGAGTAGCGCCGACACCACGCGGTCGGGCCAGGCGGATGGCAGCGGAACACCCGGCCGCTGCTGGCCCTGTCGTCACCGCGTTAGACGTCGTCACCGCGTTAGCCGGCGACGGCCGCGGCGGCGCGCCACTCGAACAGCGATGCGCGGGCCGCCCGGCCGCGGCGCGCCGCGTCGGTGGCGGGTCCTGCGGTCTGGGTCTCGGGATGGGTGTCGGCGTGCGCGTCGCTGCGGGCGTGGGTCTCGCCCTCACCCTCGGCGCCATAGGCCCGCTCGACCGCCTCGGCCCAGTCCAGCGCCGTGATGCGGGCGTCCTCGGACAGGCCGTTCAGCGCATCGCCCAGGCCCGTCCGCAGCCGCGCGACCAGCTTTAGCGCCGCGTCCAGCCGGTGCCCGGCGATGGCCCGGCCGGCCAGCGCCTTGTCGAAGGCGAGGATCCGGTCCTCGGCCGCGGCGCGGAAGGCCATCACCGCCTGCTGCTTCGCCTCGGCCATCGCATGGCGGGCGGCGGCATAGTAGGCGCGCGCCGTCGGGTTTTTCTGGCCGTTACGGCTGAGTTCGTAGAGCGCACCGGTAAAACCGTCGCCCGAGCGTCCCAGCGCCGAGGGCACCGTTGCCATGCCGCGGTAGAGATCGATGGTGATCGGCGCGAGGTCGGTGCCCTGCGGCTGTACCATCAACAGATCGAAGTCGCCCGAGAAGTCGAGGAACGCAAAGTCGCCGACGTTGCGGCAGAACTCGATCGCCGCGCCGAACGCCTCGATCTCGGTACGCTCGATCCGGCGCTCGGGCAGGGCGGTGCCCACGATCTCGAGCTCGCTGTCGGCGCTGGCAAAGCTCAGCACGGCGATATCACTGTCGCGCATCGCCCGCAGCGCGATGGCGCGCAGCGCGTGCGGTCCGGTCAGATAGTGCGTCGTGCGACCCTCGGACCAGGGCGCGGTCTCGTCATCGGCCTCGCGCATGCGGCGCGTGACGGTCACGCCCGGAAAGCCGCCGCCGCGCACCGAGGCGAGGTGACGCGACAGTTTATGATCGAAGTCCGTAAACACGTTGCGCGCGATGACGTTCGATACGACCACCTCGCGCCCGTCGACCGCCTCGGCATAGCGCACGTCGGTGATCGGGATCCTCTCCACGCTCGCCGCCACGACAGTCTCAAAGAGCGTCAACTCACGCATCTTCGTCACCCACACTCACAAAACACCCAATACGACGTTATCGAATGCAGCCGAAACCTCAACGCGTCCGGTTTTCGCCACAGTTTGGGCATCGTCAAACAGACCAGAACGCATATTATGTTTGTAAAACTGCTGGTGTTTCAGCGTGCCGGTGATCGGCGCGCAGGCCCTTAACACATTGATGAACATACCGAACATCGCTGAGACATCCGAGTGGTAGCGCATCGCCCAACACTCGGATCGCGTGTGTGCGGGTGCTGGACAGCGCATCGCCGCCTGTCTCAATTCGTCCTGAAAATGAACAGACGCCGCCGCATTCAACGGCGCGCGCCGCTGCGCTGCCCGACTCATGCCATGTTTCGCGGCCCACGCGCCGGGTCCGACAGCCCGCACTACTGGGCGGCCACGCTCTCGCGCGTTACGATCCGCGCGGCGTCGGGATGCGCCTTGCGGAAGTGAAAGAACTCGCGCTCGGTCAGTTCGACAGTCAGGTGCACGCCCGTCTCGGCGTCGCTGCGCGCCCGCACGTCGGCATGGGCATAGAGCCACGAGACCGCCGCCCCGTCGCCGTGCCCCAGCACCAGCGCCAGCCGCAGCCTGCGCGGATAGAGCCGCTCCTCGATCGCCTCGACCAGATCTGCGCACCCCTCGCCCGTGGCGGCAGATACTCGAAGCACGTCGCCCGACAGCGCCATGGGTCCGGCCAGCGCCCGCGCCTCGGCGCTCAACAGGTCGATCTTGTTGTGCACCTCCAGCATCGCCGCGCGCGCGCCGTCGCCGAGACCCAGCTCGCCCAGCACCGCGTGCACGTCGCGGGCCTGGGCCTCGGTCTCGGGGTGCGAGACGTCGCGCACATGGACCACGATATCGGCCTCCAGCACCTCCTCCAGCGTGGCGCGGAACGCCGCGACCAACTGCGTCGGCAGGTTCGAGATAAAACCCACGGTGTCCGACAGGATCGCGATCCGGCCCGAGGGGAGCCGGAGCCGGCGCATCGTGGGGTCCAGCGTGGCGAACAGCATGTCCTCGGCCTGCACCTCGGCCGCGGTCAGCCGGTTGAACAGCGTCGACTTGCCGGCGTTGGTGTAGCCGACCAGGGCAACCACCGGGTTGGGCACCTTCTTGCGCTTTTGGCGGTGCAGCGCGCGGGTGCGCACGACCTTGTCCAGTTGGCGGCGGATGCGGGTGATCTTTTCGTCGATCATCCGGCGGTCGGCCTCGATCTGCGTCTCGCCGGGGCCGCCCATAAAGCCCACGCCGCCGCGCTGGCGTTCTAGATGCGTCCAGGACCGGACCAGCCGCGATTTCTGGTACGTCAGGTGCGCCAATTCCACCTGCAGCACGCCCTCGCGGGTCTGCGCCCGCTCGCCGAAGATCTCGAGGATCAGGCCCGTGCGATCCAGCACCTTGGCCTTCCACGCGCGCTCGAGATTGCGCTGCTGCACAGGCGTCAGCGTCCCGTCGACGATGACAAGCTCGATGTCGTCGCCCTGGAACCGCTCGGCCAGCTCGCGCACCTTGCCCGGGCCCAACAGCGTGGCCGGGTTGGGTCGCGACACGCCGGCGATGTCGGCGTCCACCGGGCTGAGCTCGATGGCCGCCGTCAGGCTCACAGCCTCGGCCAGCGCGGCGTCGGGATCGGGCCCGCCGGCCGTGCGCAGGTCGATATGCAGCACGAAGGCGCGGGTCACGCGCCTCCGATCCCGGCGGCGAATGCGGCCGTTCGGCCGCGTGCGCCTGCAGCGACGCTGCGCCGCGGATGCATCGTCACTCGGCCGCGTCCTGGTCGTAAAGGCTGAACGGCTGCGCCGGCATCACGGTCGAGATCGCATGCTTGTAGACCAGCTGCGACTGTCCGTCCCGCCGCAGCAGCACGCAGAAGTTGTCAAACCACGTAATAACGCCCTGCAACTTTACCCCATTCACCAAGAAAACTGTGACCGGGACCTTTTGCTTTCGAATGTGATTGAGAAAGACATCTTGTAGATTTTGCTTGTTCTCGTTGGCCATTTCGTGCCTGTCTGTTCTTATTGCGGTGCAGTTGTGTCGGCACCAACCGTTGGGTGGCATGCGCTCACCGGCGGGACTGTGGTCGCTTCTCGCGCGTGTTACCAGACCTTTTTCGCGCACTGAGAAGCCCGGACCAGGCGCCTCGATTGAACAGGGCGATCAGCGCCAGCGTCTCCATCCGGCCGATCACCATACCAAAGCCCAGAACCACGCGCTGCAGGGCGTCGAACTGGGCGAACCCGTCGATCCCCTGGGCGACCGCGGCAAAGGCGGGCCCCGTGTTGGACACCGCCGCGATGGCGGCGATCAGCGCGGTCTGAAAGTTCAACCCGGCCAACCCCAGCGCCAGCGTCACCGCAAAGATCGCGGCGGTGTAGAGCATGATGAACGCCCAGCCGAGAAACGCGCCTTCGGCCAGCCCGCCGGTCGCACCGCGCCCCCCTCCCCCGCCGAAGGATCGCGCGCGGTGCATCGTCTCGGGCCGGGCCAGGCGGTTGATCTCGTCCATGCCGTGGCGGAGCAGCGCCACCGCGCGGATCAGCTTGATGCCCCCCGCCGTGGTAGCCGCGCCGCCCCCGATGGCACAGAGCCCCAGCAGCACCAGCGACGGGTTGTCGAGCCCGCCCCAGGCCTGTGCCGCGCGCCAGGACGCGCTTTCGTACCCCGTCGTCGTGATGAAGCTCATCGCCGTGAACAGCGTGCCCCAGAGCGCGCGCAGCGCCTCGCCCGCGCCGCTGTCGGGGTTGCTGAGGGTCAGCGCGGCGGTCCAGTGGCGCAGGAACAAGAGCCCCGCGGCCGAGGCGACGAGCAGCGCCATCAGCTGCAGCTCCGGGTCGCGGTACCAGGGGCCGGCCGCGTCGATCCGGCTGGCCGCGCCGTAGGGACGCGCGGTGGCGGCCAGCACCAGGAAAAATGCCGCCACCAGCTCGACCCCGATCGACGGATCGGCGGCCAACCCCTCGCGGCTGGACGTGATGCCCGAGGTCGAAATGGTGCCCAGCGCGTGGATCACATTGTCCAGCGTCACGCCGCCGGCCAGACCGAACAGCATGATCGCAGCAAAGCTCATGGTCACGTAAACCGGCACAATGGCCCGCAGCGCGCGGCGCACGCGCTCGCCCGAGGGCGGCATGGCGGCGCCCAGCTCGGCCAGCCGCACGCCGCGCGCGTCCATCGCGCCGCTGGTGCCCGCGCCCAGCACCTCGAACCCGCCCATGCGCCTCGGCGCGAGGATCACATAGACCGCCGTCAGCGTCATCAGTCCGCCCAGCCAGGCGACGGTCGCGCGCCACAGGTGGATCGACGGCGCCTGGCGTCCCGGCTCGGCATAGACGGTGCCGCCCGTGGTGCTGAGACAGGCGACCATCTCGGTCCAGGCGCCGGCCAGGCCCAGCTGCGGCGACAGGATCACCAGCGGGATGGCGGCAAAGGCCGGCAGGATCAGCCAGCTTGCCAACAGCGTGATCAGTTCGCTTTGCGTCGCCGCCGCGGTCCGCCGGCCCGACAGCGCCACGCCCATGATCACGGCCGAAAAACCGCTGAACAGCCCACCGTACAGAAACGCCCGGGCCGTGCGCTCGTCGCCGAGGCTGAGCGCATGAAGCATCGGCACCGCCATGGCCACGGCCACAACCCCCAGCGCGGGGGCGAACAGCGGCGTCGCCCGGTCGGGGCTGGCGATGCGCACGCTGCGCTTGATCCAGGTGTCGGCCATCGCTCTCTCCGTCGCGCGCGCGGCGCCGGCTGGACCGCTCAGAAAAAGTCGATCGAGACGCGGAACATCTGCTCGACCTGGCGCACGGCGGTGCGCGCGGCGAACAGCACCAGCACGTCGCCCACGCCGATCACCGTGTCGCCCGTCGGCATCACCAGCCGCCCGCCGCTGCGCAGCGCGCCGACGATGGCGCCCTTGGGCAGGTCGATGTCGCGCAGCCGCTTGCCCGCCAGCGCCGAGGTCGACATCACCTGCGCCTCGATCACCTCGCCCGCGCCGCCAGCAACGGAGTACACCGCGCGGATCTTGCCGCGCCGCACGTGGCGCAGGATCGAGGACACCGTCGTCGCCCGCGGGTCGATCAGCGCGTCGATGTCCAGCGGATCGGCCAGCCGCTCGAACACCGGGTCCTTGGCCAGCGCGATGGAGATCAGCGGCTTGGTCTGCTCGGCCAGCGCGCAGGACATCAGGTTGGTGCGGTCGTCGTCGGTCAGCGCGACGATGGCGTCGGCGTCCTCCAGCCCCGCCTCCTCCATGATGCCGCTGTCCAGCGCGTCGCCGTTCAGCACGACGGTGCGGCGCAGCCGCTCGACCGCACGCTCGGCCTTGTCGCGATTGCGCTCGATCAGCGTCGCGCGCTGGCCCTGGCGCTCCTCGATCAGCCGCGCCAGGCGCAACCCCACATAGCCCGCCCCGATGATCAGCACCCGGTTGGCCACGCGGTTCTGCTTGCCGAAGATCCCGAAGGTGCGCGCCACGTCCTCGCGCGCGGCGACGAAATAGACCTCGTCGTCCGGGAACAGCTGGTCCTCGGGCGAGGCGGTGAACAGCCGGCCCTCGCGCTTGACCGCCAGCACCCTGGCCCGAAGCGTCGAAAACAGTTCCGAAAGCTGGCGCAGCGGCGTGTTGGTGACCGGACAGTCATCCTCGAGGCGGATGCCGACGAAATCGATCGTACCCTCCAGGAACGGTTCGATATCGAAGGCCGCGGTCGCGCCCAGGCGGCGGTGCGTGACCTGGGCAACCTCGGTCTCGGGGCTGATGATCACGTCGATGGGCAGGTGTTCGCGGCGGAACAGATCGGACCATTCGGCTTCCAGATAGCTTTCGGTGCGCACGCGGGCGATCTTGGTCGGCACCTCGAACACGCTGTGCGCCACCTGGCAGGCCACCATGTTGACCTCGTCCATCGAGGTGGCGGCGATCAGCATGTCGCAGTCGTCGGTGCCGGCACGCTTCAGCACGTCGGGGCGCGAGGCGAAGCCCACGATGCCCGAGATGTCGAACATGTCGGCCAGCCGGCGGACCAGGCCGGAGTTGTGGTCGATGACGGTGACGTTGTTGCCTTCCTCGGCCAGATGGCGGGCGATCTGCGAGCCCACCTGCCCCGCGCCGCAAACGACGACCTTCATGCACGCCCCCAACCGTCGCGACCGGGCTGTCCGAGGTCGGCGGACAGTGCGCCGCGGCCGCGTTCGCGTCAATCGGCCGGCTGGCGAGGGCGGCGCGGAGTGGGCGTACGTTGCCCGCCCCTTTCGTGCCTGCTAGGCGGAGCGGGCAGTGGTCAGCCAGCCGGGAGACGTCCGTGTCGCGCATCCTCTCCGTCCTTGCTTTCACCCTCGCCGCGGCGCTGGCGGTGCTGCCGGCCGCGCCCGCGGCTTTTGCCGATACGCTGGACGACGTGCGCGCCCGCGGCACGCTGCGCGTCGGCGTCTCGGCCTTCGTGCCCTGGACCTTCGAGAGCCGCAGCGGCGCGCTGGAAGGGTTCGAGATCGACGTCGGCCAGCGGCTGGCCCAGGACATCGGCGTCGAGGCGGCCTTCGTGCTGGTGCCGTTCGAGGAGATCATCCCGCGCCTGCACGCCGGCGAGTTCGACATGATCGCCGCCGGTATGGCGATCACGCCGGCGCGGGCGCTCGAGATCAATTTCAGCCGCCCCTACTTCGAGAGCGGGGTGACCATCGCAACCAACACCGCCGCAACGGCCGAGATCGAACGGCTGGCGGATCTGAACGCGCCCGGCGTCAGCGTCGCCGCCGTCACCGATACGCTGGCCGCAGCGCTCGCCCCGCGGCTGTTCGGCGAGGCGAGCCTGACGCTGTTCGCCGACAGCGAGGCCGCGCGGGCCTCGGTGCTGGCGGGCGAGAGTATGGTGTATATCGCCAGCGTGCCCGAGGCGAAGTTCTTCACCCTCAAGCACGCCGACGCGGTGGACCTGCCGCTGCCCGAGCCGATGGTCCGCTCGGTCGCAGGCTTCGGCGTGCGCAAGGGCGAGCACGATTGGCTGGCTTTCCTCAACGCCTGGATCGAAGCGCGGACCGCCGATCTGTGGCTGACCAGCGCCCACGGCCACTGGTTCGAGAGCCTGGACTGGGCCGACCGGGTGGACGACGGTGGCGGAGCGGCAGAGTGAGCCTGGCGCTCGACGCCCGCGGCGCCACGGCACCCGGCGCTGCCTGGTGGCTGGGCGGCGCGTTCGGCGCCTTGGCCCTGGCCGCCGCGGCGCAGGAGAGCGTGACAGCGTTCGGCGACCGCTATCAAAGCCAGTTCCAGTCGGCGATCTACGACAGCGGCGAGGACTGGCGCCCCGTCTCTCCGGCCGAGGACCGGTTTCGGCTGCAGAGCGCGCCCGAGCCGCGGCGCTCGCGCGGCAGCGCGCGTTTCGGCGTGCCCGAGGACGACGATCTGGCGCGCCAGGTCTGGCGCGGCTCGCTGCACAGCCCCTGAACCCGACGCGCGGGCGGGCCCCGCGCGCTAGCCGGGGCGCAAGCGTGCCAGCCCGGCGGGTCGGGCCAGCGACCGGTAGTCCGGCGCTGCGGCCCGGGTGCGCGCGGGCAGCGTGAGGGGCAGAAATCGCGTCTGGATCGCGCGGGTGCCGCCGGCCTGGATCGCCAGCGTCAGCTCGGTCAGGTGCAGCGTAAAATCGTGCGGCGGAAAGCTCGGCCGCCCGGCCGCCAGCGCATCGGCCAGCTCGGCGATACCCAGGCTCTTGTCCTGCTCGCCCATCTGCCAGCGGCGGAAGCGGCGCTTCCACGTGGCCGGCCGCCACCACGGGCCCGGCACGCCCGGCGGCACGTCCCCCTGCCCCGGCGGCGGCGATACGGCCAGCGGCAGGCGCCGCCCGCCCACGCCGAACAGCGCCTGCAGCGCCGTGCTGCCCCGCACGCCGCGCATGTTCCGCGCCTTCAGCGATGTGGGCGTAAAACGCTCCAGGAACACCGGGCATTCGTAGCTGCGGTAGGTGTCGGCGCTCAGCATCCCCTCGCGCCCCACGATCCGCGCGCGGTGGTCCAGGGGGGCTGCGATCGAGCAGGTGAGCCGCCCCAGCACGCCGCTCTCGAACCGCAGGCCCGCGACGGTGAAGTCGGGCGTGTCGGCGGGGTCCAGCGGCCGGTCGGTCTTGTCCGGCAGGCTGACGCCGGCCAGCGACGTGACCTCGGCCACGGGGCCGAAGATCGCGCACATCCAGCTCAGGTGATAGCCCGCATGCTCGAAGGTGCAGCCCGTCTCGTACTCGTGCAGGTACGGCCACGGCGCGCCCGAGGCCGAGCGCCAACCCTCGGGCCGGAGCAGGTAGACCGGGTTGTCGTCGAACTCGGCATAGACCAGCCGGGGCGCGCCCACCGCCCCGTCGGCCACCGCCTTCCACAGCGTCTGTGCCGTCGCCCCCAGCGCGTTGGACGGCGCACAGGACAGCCGCAGCCCCCGCGCCTCGGCCAACGCCACCAGGTCGCGCGCCTCAGCGAGGTCCGTGACCAGGGGCTTTTCCGAGTAGACGTGCTTGCCGGCCTTCAGCGCCGCCCGCGTGACCGCGCCGTGCGCGCCGACCGAGGTGAGGTTGACCACGATGTCGACGCCGGGGTCGGCCAGCATCGCCGCCAGCCCCGGATAGGCGCGGACGCCGTAGTGGCGGGTGACGGCGTCCAGCCGGGCGGCGTCGATGTCCCAAACGCCCGCGACCGACAGGCCCGGGTGGCGCGGCAGGCTGGCCATGTAGAAATCGAAGACATAGCCGCAGCCGACGATGCCCAGCCGGCCCGGGGGCGCTACGGGCGGCGCTGCGGGCGGCGCTGCGGGCGGCGCTGCGGGCGGGCTGGCGCTCACGCGGGGACCTCGACGCCCATCTGGGCGCGGGCCTCGTCGACCAGGCGCATCAGGGCGACGCTCTCGTCCAGCGGCATGACGGGGCTCTCGCCCAAACCCTCGGCCACGCAGCGCGCGACCTCCAGCGCCTGGTACTGGAAGCCGTTGGCGGCGAAGCGGGCGGGCAGGCGGGCCGGGCCCCTGCCGCGCAGCGCCTGCAG
>JBCCMW010000062.1:0-14070 GCA_039026175.1 Pseudomonadota bacterium | reverse complement strand
CATCAGGTAGCGCTCGCGCTGCTCGCCCTCGCAGGCCATCAGGATGTTCTGGGGCCGGCCGAAGAAGTGGGTGAGCGCCATCGACCCGCGGCCGAGCTCGCGCTCGACCAGGGTAAAGTCCAGATGGCCGAGACCCGCGCCGCCGACCTCGGCCGGGAAGTTGCAGGCGTAAAACCCGAGCGCGGTGCATTTGCGCTTGATCTCGGCGCCCAGCTCCGCGGGCACGTGGCCCGTGCGCTCGACCTCGGCCTCGTGGGGGTAGATCTCCTCTTCGACAAAGCGCCGCACGGTCGAGACGATCATCTGCTGCTCTTCGGTCAGCCCGAACTGCATGGCACCACCCCGATGCGCGTGTTCCGTCAGTCGCCCCTTCTGGGTCCTGCCGCGCCCGACAGCCATGATGCGAAAGTGCTAGACGCCGTGTGCGCCGGCGTGGCGTGCGGCGCGGGCCCGCGGACCCGGGCGGAAACTCGCGGACACGTTGCATTGCAACCAGAAAGCTTTGGGTTTGAATGAAATGTTGCGGATATAATTGTGACCGTAAATAAGTTGCATTTTGGCGAAAGTTCGTTCATCACCATCCCACGATGCATTGCTCCACCGGTTTCGTGACAATGCGTTGCGTGCGTTACTTAAAGCGTTATCCACACGTATCTGAAGGAAAGCCGCGGGGTGGCGGCGAAAAAGGGGTCGCTCAAGCGCTGAACCGACATCTCGCTCAGCGCGTGTATCGCCTGGGACTTGACGGTCGCCCACACTCTCGGGCGGCCGTTTGTCGTTGGGGCTGTCTCAGCGTTTGCCCTGCACGATACGGTCCAGGATCATCGCGCAAAACAGGATCGCGAAGCCCGCCAGGATGCCCTGGCCCACGTTGGCGTACTGCAGCGCCTCCAGCACGTCTTCGCCCAGCCCCTTGGCACCGATCAGCGAGGCGACGACCACCATCGCAAGCGACAGCATGATCGTTTGATTGATGCCCGCGCGGATCGACGGGGCGGCCAGCGGCAGGTCTACGCGCGTCAGCAGGTACCACTTGGACGCGCCGAAAGAGATCGCGGCCTCGCGCACATGCTCGGGCACACCGCGCAGACCCAGCACCGTGAGCCGCACGACCGGGGTGCCGCCAAAGATCATGGTCGTGACCACCGCCGCGGGCTTGCCGGTGCCGAAGAACGCGATCACCGGGATCATGAACACAAAGGCCGGCATGGTCTGCATAAAGTCCATGATCGGCTGGATGAACGCATAAAACCGCGGCCGGCGGGCGCAGTACATGCCGAGCGGGATGCCGATCACGATGGACAGGCACGCGGCCGTGCCCAGCAGCGCCAGCGTGGTCATCGCTTTGTCCCAAAACCCCAGCAAGCCCATGTAGGCCAGAAACGAACCCGCGTAGATCGCCATCGTCGCGCCGGCCGAAAGCCAGGTCATCAGCACGATGAAGCTGGCGATCACGATCCAGGGCGTCGAGACGAAGACCAGTTCCAGCGCGTCCAGCAACAGGCGAATGCCATAGGTGATCGCCTCGAACAGCGCCTCGCCGTTGGTCACGGCGAACGAGAAGAACGCCTCGACCCAGTCGATCACCGTCAGCCGGATGTCCGGGTCGGTGGGAAAGTCGCTGAGCACGCCGACCGCGCCGGGGAAGCTGTAATGCACCGTCGCGACGATCACGATCACCGCTGAGAACACAGCGCTCAGCCAGATCTGGCGGGGCGGCATGCCGGCCGGGACGCTGGGGTCGGACAGCCAGTCCGAGAACCGCGCCTCGAGCGCGCTGTTGGCCAGCAGCGCCTGCGCCGTCTTGGCGATGGTCAGCAGGATCAGACCGCTCAGCGCGATCCAGACCCCCTGCGCCTCGGCCGCCGCAGCCTCGGCCCGAAAGCCGGCGATGTTGGATTCGATCCCCTCGACCGCACGGCGGAGCGCGTCGACCCGGTCCGAACCCTCCTCGACGGCGCGTTCGAGCTGTTGGCGGCGAAAGGCCAACGTGCCCTCGATCGAGGCGATGCGCTCGCGCGCCTCGGCCGAGAGATCGCCGAACATGCCGCGCACCAGCTGCACGATGGCCAGCGTCTCGACGATCAGGAACGCGACGGCCCAGCTCCACAGCCCGCGCGCGCCGAACCAGATCGGCCCAAGCGCGCCGGCTACCAGATTGAGCGTCGGCACGAAGCCCGAGCGCGAGCGGATCCGGTCGAACGCCGCGGCATAGTAGTCTGGGCGCGTGCGCACGAAGGTGGCCACCTCGGACCGGCGGCGGGTGGCCTGTGCGGCGGCGCGGGCGGGATCGTCGATGCTGATCGCGTTCTCGACGTTCATGACACCTCGGTCCCTTCGATCACGGTGCGCAGGATGTCCTGGTAGGCAACGATGCCGATGTCGCTGCCGCCGTCCTCGACCAGGATCGGGCCCTGCTGGGCGATGGCCAGGTCGATCAGCGCGCTGAGCGGGGCGCTGCCGTGCACCCGGGGCGCGTCGGCGGCCACAGGCTGGCCGTTCAGCGGCTGCATCACCGCCCGCGCGCGCACCACCTTGAGCCGCGAGATGCCGGCTACGAAATCGGCCACGTAATCGTCGGCCGGATTCATGACGATATCTTCGGCCGTGCCGATCTGCACCACGCGCCCGTCGCGCATGATCGCGATGCGGTGGCCGATGCGCACCGCCTCGTCCAGATCGTGGGTGATAAACACCGTGGTCTTCTTCAGGATTTTCGAGAGGCGCAGGAACTCGTCCTGCAGCTGCCGGCGGATCAGCGGGTCGAGCGCCGAGAACGGCTCGTCCATCAGCAGCACGTCCGGGTCGGCCGCCAGGGCCCGCGCCAGGCCTACGCGCTGTTGCATCCCGCCCGAGAGTTCGTGCGCGTACTTGTTGCCCCAGGCGCCGAGCTCGACGATCTCCAGGATCCGCGCCGCGCGGTTCAGCCGCTCGTTCTTGTTGACGCCGCGGATCTCCAGCGGCATCGCCACGTTGTCCAGCACCGAGCGGTGCGGCAGCAGGGCGAAGTTCTGGAACACCATGCCGATCTTGCGGTTGCGCCACGCCTGCAGCGGCTGCGGCGCCAGCGCCATCACATCGACACCCTCAATGCGGATCTCGCCCGCGGTGGGCTCCAGCAGGCGGTTGAAGTGGCGCACCAGCGTCGACTTGCCCGAGCCCGAGAGCCCCATGATGCAGAAGATCTCGCCGCGCGCGATCTCCAGGCTGACGTCCGCCACCCCGACCACGGCGTTGAAGCGCTGCAGCACCTCGGCCTTGCCGATCCCATCGGACCGGATAGCGGCCAGCGCCGCCTCGGCGTTCTCGCCGAAGATCTTCCAGACGTTCGAGATTTGGATGACCGTGTCGGCCACGGTGTCGTCCACGGGATGGGCGGCGGCATCGGGCACGGCATCACCCTCCTGCGGGTCCGGAATGGGGGCGCCTTCTGGGGACGCTTCTGGGGGCGGCGCGGGGTCGGCCCGGCGCACGCGCGGCGCGCCGGGCCGGGGACGGCTCAGAGACCGAGCCAGATGTCCACGCGATCCGGGTTCGCCTCGACCCACTCGCGGGCGACCTCCTCGGCATCGCGGCCCTTGCCGGCGATCTGGTAAGCAAAGCCCGACACATCGTCGGCGGTCAGCGCAAAGTTGGCAAAGAACTCGGCGATCGCGGGCGAGCGGTCGGCCAGCGACTTGGACCAGGCGATCTGCACCTCCTTGAGCGCATCCTTGGTGGCGACGCTCGACGCATCGTACCAATCCGGACGGTCCGACGGCTGGTACATGATGTACTTGGCCGGATCGAAGGTAGGCTCGGTCAGCATCACCACGTCAAACATGAACCACACGGCGTGGGGCTTGTAGCAGTAGAACGCGTAGCCCTCCTCTTTGGCGATCGAGTCCTTGATGCGCGCTGTCTTGACGCTCTCCTCGGCGCGGATCGGCTCGATGAAGTCGAGCAGGCCGTAGTCGCGGACCTTGACCTCGTTGACGTTGGCCGAGGCCCAGCCGGGCGCGCCGATCCACATCTCGCCCTTGCCGTTGCCGTCGCTGTCCATCATCGCGGCCACGTCCGGGCGGCCCAGATCGGCGATGTCGGTGATGCTGTTGGCCTCGGCGAAGTTCTGGCTGACGCAGTAGCCCTGATTGCCCTCGTAGGGGTTGGACGACAGCACCACGGTGCCCGCCTCGTCGACATACTTCTGGGTGAAGCTCTCCTGGTTGGGCAGCCAGACGTCGGGGTGGACGTCGATCTCGCCCTTGCCGCGGTCCATCGCCTGGAAAATCGTGGCGTTGTTGCCGGGCACCAGCGTGGCCTCGCCGCCGATCTTCATCTCGACCACGGCCTTCAGCACGTGCGCGATGGCCTGGGCGCCGGTCCAGGACGGAACGCCGATCGCCACCTTCTCGGCCGCTGTGGCCGGCACCGCGGCGAGCCCCAGCCCGGCGGCCAGCGCCGTGGTCTTCAGGAATGCCTTCATCGTAACCTCCATCTGTCGTCTTTTCGTATCGCCGGCGGGGGGCGGGTTCGGTGTGCCCTGGCGTGCACGTGGCTGGACGCGGACCGTCCGCGGGGCGGGGTGTGGTGGGGTGCGCAGCGCGCGCCTTTACCCGCTATGCAAGAACAGGACCCAAAATTTCACGCAAAGGAAACCCCCAACGCGAACGGACTGCTGCGCGCTGCGACGCGGATTGCCGCATCGGGCATCGCCGCGACGCACCCTCACCGTCCGCGCTGCCTGCGGGGGCGGCAGGCTGTGCCACCGTTTGCGGCAGGGCGACCGCGCGCCCGTCGCGGCCGGCCTGGCTGGCGCTCAGTGGGGCGGGGCGCGCGGCACAGGGGTCGGCAGCGTCTCGCCCCACCGCCGCAGCGCATCCAGAATGCCCAGCGCCGAGGCGCCGAACGGCGTGATCGAGTACTCGACCGACACGACGCTCCGCTCGATCACCTGCCGCCGCACCAGCCCGCGCCGCTCCAGCTCGCGCAGCCGCTCGGACAGGATCTTCTTGCTGGCGCCGCCGATCAACCGGGCGAGATCGTTAAAGCGCACCGGCCCGTCGCGCAGGTGCCACAGGATCGAGCCGGTCCACTTGCCGCCGATGATCCGCATTCCGCGCTCGATGGCGCAGGGCTCGAGGCACGGCTCTACCGCCTGCTTGCGACCCTGCGCATCTTCCAGAATCCGCGCGTCCATCTTTCAGATTCCCTATCTAAATCAGTAGGTTACCAAAAGTATACCGGTTGAAAGACAGTTTGCCAAAGCCGATGTTACCGCCGCTGTGGGACGGTGCGACCCGCAAGCGGAGGACAGCATGGCCATCTGTCTGATCCTGCATGGTCATCGGCCGCACGCGATCGCGAACGGCGGGCCGAACGCGGCGCTGGTCGCCCGCACGCCTGCCGAGGCGTCGGACGATCCCGACCGGCCGTTCTTTGCCGGGCCCCACCCGACGCGCCCGACTTTCTGCCCCGCAGTGGGGCCCAGCGAGAGGAGTGCCCGGCATGGCTCGGCCCGACATTCACCTATACACGGCCGCCACGATGAACGGCTACAAGCCGGTCATCTTCCTCGAGGAGGCGGGCGTGCCCTACGACCTGACCTTCATCGACTTCGCCAAGCGCGAGCAGAAGGCCCCGGCGTACCTGGCGCTGAACCCGAACGGTCGCATCCCCACCATCGTGGACCGGTCCAACGGCGACTTTGCCGTGTTCGAGTCCGGCGCGATCCTCTGGTATCTGGCCGAGAAGTACGGCCAGTTCCTGCCGGCCGAGGGCAATGCCCGTTCCGACGTGCTGCAGTGGCTGATGTTCCAGATGGGCGGGATCGGCCCGATGATGGGCCAGGCGATGTATTTCCAGCGCATCGCCGCGCCCAACGGGCAAGAGCACCCGTTCGCCATCAAGCGCTACGTCGACGAGACGCGCCGGCTGCTCGAGGTGCTGGACACCCGGCTGGCGGGGCGCGCGTGGCTGGCGGGCGAGGCCTACAGCATTGCCGACATGGCGACCTATCCGTGGGCGCGGGCCTATCCGTGGGCCGTGGTCTCGATCGACGGGCTGGACAATCTGGCCGCCTGGTTTGCGCGCATGGACGCCCGGCCCGCAGTCCAAAAGGCGCTGACCATCCCCAAGGCGCAGCCGGCCTTTTGGGGCGAGGGCGATGCCGGCGCCTTCTACGCCGAGAATGCCGCCCGCTTCGCGACCGACGTCAAAAAGGCCTGAGGTAGGGCGCGGCCGACCGACGGCTGGGCCCGCGGCGTCGCCGCGCCCGGCCCCCGCACGGTCGCTGGAGTGCTGCCGGTGTCGGGCCGACGGCGCAGCGACATCCGCCCGCGGCCGCGCGGCGCGCCGTTATGCAGCCGACTTCTGGCCGAACGCCTCGCCCAGGTGGTCGAGCAGGGCGCGCACCCGGGCGGTCAGCTGCCGGTTCGGCGGGTACAGCGCAAACAGGCCGTAGGTCGGCGCCGTCCAGCCGGGCAGCAGCGCCTGCAGACGGCCCTCGTGCAGCGCCTCGCGCGCCACATACAGCGGCACACGCCCAATGCCGAGCCCCCCTTCGGCCAGCCGGCCGATGGCGCGCGGTGCGTTGGCGCGCATCGGGCCGCGGATCTCGACCGCCGTCTCCTCGTGCCCGCGGCGAAAGCGCCACACGCGGGCGTCGGACAGCGTATCGTCCACCAGGCAGCGGTGCGTCGCCAGCGCCTGCGGGTGCTGCGGCCAGCCGTGCCTGTCCAGGTAGGCAGGCGCGGCGCACAGCACCAGCGGCATGGCCGACAGCTGCTGGGCCACCAGCGTCGTGTCGCGCATCGTGCCGATCCGCACGGCCAGATCGAACCCCTCCTCGACAACGGCCACGCGGCTGTCGCTGAGCCGCAGCTCGACCTCCACTTCGGGGTGGTCGGTCAGGAACGAGGCGAGCGCGTCGGCCAGCTCGGTGGCGCCGAAGGAGGTGGGCGCAGTGATCCGGATGGTGCCGGCCAGCGCGCCCTGGCGCTCGCGGACCAGCGCGTCCAGCTCGTCGATCTGCTCCAGGATCGGACGGCACCGCTGTAGGTATGCCCGTCCGGTGTCGGTCAACGTCACGCTGCGGGTGGTGCGGTTCAGCAGCCGGGTGCGCAGATCGGCCTCCAGGACCTGGACCTGCTTGCTGGCCAGTTTGATCGAGATGCCCAGCGTGCGCGCGGCTGCGGTGTACGAGCCCTTGCGCGCCACGGCGGCGAAGGTGCGCATTGCGGTCAACTTGTCCATCGCCGCCCCTTGCCCGTCGCTATCTCTGGAAACGCAATGATTAGTGACCGGAGATACCCATCATCCCTGCGCATACCTAGCTGTACATCCGTCCCATCGGACGGGCGGACGCCGACGGAGGAGCCCCCGATGACCCAGCCCTTTCCCCTGCACGACGCGCACTCGGCCCCCCAGGCGGCACGGCCCGCGCTGGCGGCCACCCAGCAGAGTTTCGGCATGATCCCCAACCTGGAGCGGGTCATGGCGACGGCGCCGGCGCTGCTTGCGGCCTACAGTGCGGCGTGGGCGCTGTTCGACACGACATCGCTGACCCCGGTCGAGCGGCAGGTCGTCTACCAGACCGCCAATGTCGAGAACGAGTGCGACTATTGCGTGCCCTGGCACACGTACCTGGCCCAGCAGGCCCAAGCGGGGCCCACGGACGTGGCGGCGATGCGCAGCGGCACGCCCCTGTCGACGCCGCGGCTGGAGGCGCTGCGCACCTTCGCCCGCCGGCTCATCCACACCCGCGGCAAGATCCTGGAGGCCGACCTCGCGGCGTTCCTGGCCGCGGGCTACACGCCGCAGGCCGCACTGGAGGTGGTGCTGGGGATCGCCATCAAGACGATGAGCAACTTTACGAACTCGGTCGCGGGCACGCCGCTGGACCCGCCGGTGCAAGACCTCGCCTGGGCCAAACCCACGATCGCGATGCGCGGGGCGGCCGCGCCGGCACGGGCCGAGTAGCGACCGACTGGCCGCCCGTCGCGGCTGGCGGTCGCGGTCGCGGGGTGCGCTCGCGCGGCGCTACATTTTCGGCGCCTGGGCAGCGTCGGCCGCGCAGGCCAGCACGGACGGTTGGTCGATCGCGATCTGCATCTCGAAGGCGATGGCGGCGGCGATGAACTCCGGAACCGTGCGGCTCTCGACCGGCAGGGTCAGGCCCGAAATCTGCTGCGCGACCATCTCCAGATCGGCCAGATGCCACGTCGCTGCAGCATGCAGCTCGTGAAACCGCCCCTCGGCCGGCTCGGGCGCGCGCGTCGCGGCGACCAGATCGGCCAGCGCCGCCGCCTCGCTGCCCAGACGCTCGACCTGGCCCAGCGCCCAGTCGCGGCCCAGCGTCTGGGCATCCATCGCGCGGATCGCCGATGACGCGTCCTGCAGACTGCGCGCCTGTGCCAGGCGCAGCGTCTCGGCGGCGCGATCGAAGGCGGCGGGATCGGCGGCCGTGTCGCAGGCCAGCGCCAACAGCCGCAGGGTCGCGATCCGGCCATAGGACAGGTGCCCCAGCGCGCGCAGCCCATCGTTGGCCGGCCGCGCGCCGAGGGCGCTCAGGTAGGCGGCCTCGGCTCGGGCCGAGGCGTCCGATGCGTCGGGCAAGACGGACGGCGGGGCCCGCATCGCGCCGTCGACCGCCGAGGCCGGCCCGCCCAGCAGCAGCACGGCGCACAGCGCGGTGAGCGCAGCGCCCATGGCGCTGCGCCCGGTCATTCGACGCCTCCGTCGGCCGGCGTGTCGGCCGACAGATCGTCCAGGTGCTGGATGAGCATCGCCTCGATCGCCTGGCGCACGTCGGCGGCCAGGTCGATCGGGAGCGTCTCGTCAGGGTCGGTAAGGTCCGCGCCGGGCGCGTCCTGATGCTGGATGACACGCATGTCGAGTTCTTGATCCGCTACACAAACCGCCGCCGCCGAGGCGACGGCGGTCCACCGAGCTCAGCCCAGGGCCGAGAACATACCATCCAGATTCATCGCTCCTTCCCATTGGTCCTGCAACTCTTGCAGTCTGGGCAATAGATCGTCCGCGGGTGAGTCGCCCGTCGCCAGGCCGCGCAGCTCCTGCAGCAGCGGCGTCCACCGCGGGATCAGCGCCTTGACGCTGGCGTCGACCAGCGCGCCGCTGGCTGCATCTTCCAGCTCCTGCTCCAGATGCTCGATCGCCTCGCCCAGCTTCGCGCGCTCCAGCGCGTCTCCGGCGCCGATCGAAACCAGGCATGCTTCTTCGACCACGCGCTGTGCCTTGAAGATCAGCGCAAAGGTCGAACGCTCTTGGATCTGCTGCGCCAAGTCGATCTGCCCGCGTTTGGCCATCTTCTTCTTAACCAGGCGATACAGCCTCTCAATCGCCGAATTTAGGCCACCTTCCATCAGCGCGAGCTGCGCCAAGACATCGGGCGACGGTTCTTCGGCTTTTAGCTCATGCTCAAAGAAGACGCGAAACCGGTACCACAGCTTCTTTTTCTTGCCGAACTCCCCCTGAAGTCGGCGGACAGCGGGGTCTTTCGGGTCCAAGGCGGCGACATCGGCTGCCAGATCCGGCAGGGTCGCTTCAAACATATCGCGCGATGTATACGCAATCTGACGATGACGGTCGGGATCGACCCCGGCATCGACGAAGCACACGCTCGCCACGATGCGCGAGATGTGGACTTCCTGCAGATGCAGCACGGCCAGCTTGCGCGCGGGATCGCCCTGCGGCAGCTGCGATACATCGATTTCATTTGCCGTTACTGGGCCGCTGCTCAAGACTGTCAGAGCAAGAGCGGCCAGAGACTGTCGAGCGAGTGTCATTAGTTCCTCCGTCCATCGGTATGACGTTTCCCGATAGGTTCGGTTTTGAAATGTAAATGAGCCATTATAATGGCACATGAATGAAAATGATGTATGCATCGGGGGGGGGTAAAACGATGACCAAAACGATCGGTCTGATCGGACGGAAAGGCCTGAGAAAATCGCGCGACGGTTGTCACAGACCGGGCCAGGGGCCGGTAAACCGTCCAAAAGTGACCCAAGGCTGATCCAAACCGCGTTGCGGCAAGCAAAACCCAGGGGCGCATCAAGACGGGCTGGGCGCCCGTGTCATGGTGCAGAGCCGTCGTTAAGCAGGGTTTATGACGAAATAATGTTGCGCAAGATTCGCTTCGACCCTGCCGGCAATCACCATGAGCGCCACCCCAGCGCGCCGGTCGGGACGCCTGTCCGGCGGGGCCAGTCGGAACCAGTCGGGGCCAGCAGGGCGACGGCCGAACGGTGCTGCCGGGGTCAGGGGCGCGGCGTGCGGTAACGGTCCAGCCAGGCCAGCGACGCATCGGTCGGCCCGTCGGGGCGATACTCGGCACCCAGCGGCCGATCCCAGCCTAGCGCCGCGATCCGGCGGAAGATCGTCTCGAAGTTCAGCTCGCCCTCGTCCGGCGGCCCGCGGTGCGGCACGGCGGCAAACTGGATGTGGCCCACGATCGGCAACAGCTCGGCCAGGCGGGCGGTCAAGTCGCCCTCGGTCCGGCCGACGTGGTAGCAGTCGAACATAAGCCGCAGGTTCGGCGCGCCGACGGCGGCGACGATGTCGCGCGCCTGGTCCGTGGTGCGCAGGAAGTAACCCGGCGCATCGTGCGGGTTCAGCGGCTCGATCAGAATGGTGCGCGCGGTGCTGGCACAGGCGAAGGCCAGGTTGTCGGCAAAGCTCGCCGCAGCGGCGGGTCCTTCGGCAAGGCCTGCCATCACGTGCACCGCCGCTGCGTCGACCGTCTCGGCATAGGCAAGCGCCTGCTCGATGGCCGCGCGCGCTTCGCCCTCGCGCCCCGGCAGCGCTGCGAGGCCGTTCTCGCCCGGTGCGCCGCGCACGGTGTTCAGCCCCAGCATCGGCAGGCCGGTCTCGCGCAGCGCTGCGCGCACCTCGTCGGCCGGCACCGTATAGGGCCAGTGGCACTCGACCGCTGCAAAGCCCGCGGCATGCGCGGCGCGGATCGCGTCGGGCAGCGGGCGCTCGGCCCACAGGAACCCCAGGTTGGCCGAAAACGCGGTCACGTGTCCCATGCCACGTCGAATTTGGCGACGACGGCGCTGACCTCGGCGGCGCTGAGCCCCCGGACGCCCATGCCGCGGGTCATGAGCGCCAGGCGGGCGGTCGCCTCGAGCTCCTCGATCGCGTTGCAGGCGGCCTCGACCGTCTTGCCGGCGACGACGGGTCCGTGGTTGGCGAGCATCACGGCCGAGCGCCGGCCCGCCAGACCCCGCACCGCAGCGCCCATCGCCGGATCGCCGGGCACAAAGAAGGGCAGCAGCTTGACCCGGCCGAGCAGCATCACGGCATAGGGCGTGAGCGGGGGCAGGAAGTTGTCGTCGTCCACGTCCGGCATCATCGACAGCGCGACCGAGTGGCAGCAGTGCAGGTGCACCACCGCGCCCGCACTGCCGCGGGTGTCGTAAAAGGCAGTGTGCAGCGGCATCTCTTTGGTCGGCGGGTCGCCGTCGATCAGCGCGCCGTCTGCGTCGAAGCGGCTGAGGCGCGCGGGGTCCAGCCGGCCGAAGCTGGTGCCGGTGGGCGAGACCAACAGCCCGCCGTCCGGCGTGCGCGACGAGATGTTGCCGGTGCTGCCGTGGGTCAGCCCGCGCTCGAACAGGCTGCGCGCCAGGCTGCAGAGCTGCTCGCGCAGGCGCGCCTCGCTCATGGTGCCAGCACGCGGTCGGCCGCCTCGAAGAAGTCCTGGGCGCCGAAATTGCCGGACTTGAGCGCCAGCACCAGATCGTCGCGGGCGCGCAGCGCCGGTACGCCGGGGGCGATCTCGGGCCCGATGGCCAGCTCGCCAAGACCGAGCCCCTCGACGATGGCGCCCGAGGTCTCGCCCCCCGCCGTGATCACCCGCGTGGCGCCGGCGGCGACGGCCAGGCGGGCTGCGCGGGCGAAAAAGCGTTCGATCGCCTGGGCCGAGGCGTCACGGCCGTAGCGGCGCTGCACGTCGGCGACCACCGCAGGGTCGGCCGAGCTGTAGATCAGCGGCAGCCCGGGCGCCCGGATCGCCCAGTCGACCATCTCTTCGGGGCTGACGCGCGCCTCGATAACGTCCTCGGCCGCGATCTCGCGGGCCGGGTGGTTCTGGGCGTGGTAGGCGATCTGGCCGCGCGTGGCGGTCGAGCAGGAGCCCGCGAAGGCCACCGACTTGCCCGCCTGGCCGTGCCAGGGGGCGGGCGCCGGCTGGGAGCCGAAGTTCGCCGGCAGGCCGAGGGCGACGCCCGAGCCGCCGGTCACCAGCGCCAGGCCCCGGGCTGCGCGCCCGATCTCGGCCAGATCTGCGTCGCGCATGGCATCGACCACGACAAAGCGATGCCCCGCGGCGTGGGCGGCGTCCAGCCCCGCGCGGATCGCCTCCGCCCCCGCCAGCACGGTGCCCGCGGCCACGTGGCCGACGCTGTGGCGTGTCTGCGGTGCCAGCCAGCGGCGGATGTCGGCGTCTGTCATCGGCGTGATCGGGTGGTGCTGCATCCCGCTCTCGCTGAGTAACCGGTCGTGCACGAACAGGTGGCCCTGGTAGATCGAGCGCCCGGTGCCGGGAAAGGCGGGGCAAAAAGATCACCCGGTCCGCGCCCAGCGCCTCGGCCAGCGCGTCGGCGACCGGGCCGATGTTGCCCTCGGCCGTGCTGTCGAAGGTCGAGCAGTACTTGAAGAAGAACTGCTCGCAGCCCTGGGCGCGCAGCCAGTCGAGCGCGGCCAGCGATTGGGCGACTGCCTCGGCCACCGGGTTCGAGCGCGATTTGAGCGCGACGACGCCGGCCTGCACCTCGGGGCCGGCGGGGCGCGTGGGCACGCCGGTGTACTGGGTCACCCGCATGCCCTGCTTGGTCAGCACATTGGCCAGGTCGCTGGACCCGGTGAAATCGTCGCCGATGCAGCCCAGCAGCATCTACTCGGCTCCCGGCAGCGTCAGCCCGGCCTGGCGGGCATAGGCCTTGGCGACGGCGGCGTCGTCCTCCTGGCCGAAGCCCATGGCAACGGCGCTCTGGAACCGCTCCATCGCGGTGCTGGCGATCGGGGCGTCGAACCCAGCCGTTTGGGCGGCGTCGAGCACGATGCCCAGATCCTTGAGCCAGATCTGCACCTGGCTGTGGGGCGTATAGTCGCCAGCCACGATGTGGGGGGCGCGGTTCTCCAGCATCCACGAGGTGCCGGCGCACTTGGAGATCACCTCCAGGAACTGTGCGGGCTGGATCCCTTGGGTCATGCCGAAGGTGACGGCCTCGGCCATCGCGGCGATGTGCACGCCGGCGAGAAGCTGGTTGACCGCCTTCATCGCCGAGCCGGGGCCCGCGCGGTCGCCCAGGGTAAAGACGCTCTCGGCCGTTGCATCCAGCACCGGTGCCGCGGCCGCGAACGCCTCGGCCGTGCCCGAGGCCATGATCGTGAGCGCGCCGGTCCCCGCCTTGACCGCCCCGCCCGAGATCGGCGCATCCAGGTAGTGCACGCCGGCCTGCTGGCAGCGCTCGGCCATCGCCACGGCAAAGTGCGGGGGCACCGTCGCGCAGCACAGCACCACCGCGCCCTGGCGCAGATGCGCGACGATCCCGGGCTCGCCGAACAGAACCGCCTCGACCTGGGCGGCGTTCAGCACCACCAGCACGGCCGCGTCAAAGCCGGGTGCGGCGGCGGTCAGGTCGCCCTCGGCCCCCCCCTCTGCGCAGAACGCGGCCACCCGCTCGGGCACCGTGTCGTGGCCGTACACCGCAAGGCCCGCGCGCAGGCACGAGCGGGCCATGCCCCCGCCCATCGAGCCGAGCCCGATGACACCGACCGTGAACGTCATCTCGTCCTCCCTGTCGCACGGCGCCGTCGCCGCGCGCTGGTGACACACCTGCCGGATAAATCGCCCAGCGTCGACCGGACAGTACCACCGCGACGCTTGGGTCCCCCCGAGGTGCCTGGGGGGCCGGTGCGGGGCCGGTGCGGGGCCGGTGCGGGGCCGATGCTGGGCCGATGCGGGGCCAGTGCTGGACGGTGGCGGGGCCGGTGCGGGGCCAGTGCGGGGCCGGTGACCGGCCGGTGCGGGCCGGTGCGGGGCCCGTGCGGGGCGGTGTGGCCGGCGTG
>JBCCMW010000061.1:0-14141 GCA_039026175.1 Pseudomonadota bacterium | reverse complement strand
CTCGCGCCTCGCGCCTCGCGCCTCGCGCCTCGCGCCTCGCGCCTCGCGCCTCGCGCCTCGCGCCTCGCGCCTCGCGCCTCGCGCCTCGCGCCTCGCGCCTCGCGCCTCGCGCCTCGCGTCTCGCGCCTCGTGACGATCGAGCTGTCCACTCTCGTCGCGCGCGGTGGCTTGCGCGCCTGGGGCCGTGCCGGGGGGCACGCGCTTGACGGCTCCGGTGTCGGATCCTTCCGGTGGCTCGGTGCAACGGCACACCCCTTGAAATCCGATCCCGGCGTGGGCGGCGGATGGCGGCAGACCGCCCGTGGGCGCCGTGGGACGCGCGGTCCCGCCGCGCGTGCCACAGCGCCCGGTCGAACGGCTGAACCGGCCGGCGGTCGGGGCGGCATCAGGGGTCGCGGTGGGCGCTCTCGTAGGCGCTGGAGACGGCGTAATACGTGTCGAAGCCGATGCGGTGGCGGAGTTCGGCGAAATCCATTAGGTGCGGCGTGCGCGCGGCATCCTCGCGGAACGCTGCCAGCACCAACGCCATCGCCTGCATCGCCGCCGACATCAGGCTGAGCGGGTAGGCCGCGATCGTGTAGCCGATATCGGCGAGTTCGGCGTGGCTGAGCTCCGGCGTCTCGCCGCCCTCGACGATGTTGGCCATCTTGGGGCCCGGCAGCGCGGCGCAGAGCGTACGCATCTCGTCGACCGATTTAGGCGCCTCGACGAACAGGATATCGGCGCCGAGGTCACGGAAGCGGGCGGCGCGGTCGATGGCCTCGGTCAGACCGTGCTCGTGGCGCGCGTCGGTCCGGGCCATGATCAGGATGTCGGCCTCGGCCCGGGCGTCGACGGCGGCGCGGATGCGGTCGAAGGCCTCCTCGCGGGCCACCACGGCCTTGCCCGGCGTGTGGCCACAGCGCTTGGGCGCCACCTGGTCCTCGATCATCACCGCGGCGGCGCCGGCCCGGGCCATGCCGCGCACCGTGCGGCGCACGTTCATGGCGTTGCCGTATCCGGTGTCGCCGTCGGCGATCAGCGGGATGTCCACCGCGTCGGCGATGTTGCGCGCCTGGTCCAGCACCTCGGCATAGCTCATCAGGCCAAGATCCGGCTGCCCGATCCGGCTGGCCGAGGCGGCGAAGCCCGACATGAAGGTCAGCGCGAACCCCGCCTGCTGGATCATCTTGGCCGACAGCGCGTCATAGGCGCAGGGCATCACGTGCAGCCGCTCCTGGGCCAACAGGCGGCGCAGGCGGTTGGGCGCGGTCTCGGTCGGGGGCGGCGAGTGGACGGTCATCGGCACGGGCCTCAGAGCTTGAACGGGATGTAGAGGGCCAGGTCGGGGAGGATGTAGAGCGCGGCCACCACCGTCAGCATCAGGGCCAGGAACGGGGCCACGCCCTCGGCCACCTCGCCCATGCGCGCGCGGGCGACGGCCTGGATGACATAGAGGTTGAGGCCCACGGGCGGGGTGATCAGCGCGCACTCGACCATCACCACCATGAAGATGCCGAACCAGATGGGGTCGAAGCCCAGGATCATCGCCGCCGGCAGCAGCACCGGGGTCATGATCAGCACCATCGACAGCGCCTCGAACACCAGCCCCATGATCAGCAGCACCACGCTGACCACCAGGATGAACATCAGCGGCGTGTCGATGTTGCCGGTGATAAAGGCCGAGATGTCCTGGGGGATGCGGTAGAGCGTGATCGCCTTGCCGAACACCTTGGCGCCCGCGACGATCAGCAGGATCGCGGCGGTGGTGGCCATCGCCTCGAACGCGGCCTCCTTGAACCCGGACCAGGTGAGGGTGCCGAGCGCGAGCGTGATGACCAGCGAGGCGGCAAAGCCCACGGCCGCGGCCTCGGTCGGGGTGAAGGCGCCCGAGTAGATGCCGGCCACCACCAGCACCGCCAGCAGGATCGAGGGCAGGGCGCGCAGCGACGTGACCAGCCGCTCGCGCCATGTGGCCGGCGCCTCGACCGCCTGGCCGCCCAGGATCGAGCGCACGATGGAAAACACGACGAACAGCGCAATCAGCACCAGCCCCGGGCCGATCCCGGCCAGGAACAGGGCGATCACGCTCTCCTCGGTGATGAAGCCATAGACGATCATCGGGATCGACGGCGGGATCAGGATGCCCAGCGTCCCGCCCGCTGCCAGCAGCCCGTAGACGAAGGTCTTCTCGTAGCCGCGCTTGATCATCTCGGGGATCGCGACGGTGCCGATGGTGGCGGCCGTCGCGACCGATGAGCCCGAGATCGCGGCGAAGATCCCGCAGCTCAGGATCGTGGCCACGGCCAGCCCGCCCGGCCAGTGGCCGACCCAGGCGTGCACGGCGGCGAACAGATCGCGCCCGACCCCGCCCTTGAGCAGCACGTTCGACATCAACAGGAACAGCGGCACCGCTAGCAGGATGAAGCCGTCCAGCGTGGACAGGATCGCCTGGGGCGCCATCAGCGGCGAGAACCCGCCGAGGATCAGCAGCGTCAGCCCCAGACCGCCCAGCGCGAACGCCACCGGCACCCGCATCAGCAGCAGCGCGAACAGCGCGCCCAGGATAGCGACGACGTTCATTCGTGGCCTCCGCCCCGGGCGGCATAGTCGCCGGCCAGCGCGCGCCGCGTCTCGACCAGCGCCTGGACGAACAGCAGCGCAAAGCCCAGCGGCACGGGCAGTTCGGCCAGCCACGTGGGCAGGTCCAGCATCGAGCCGGTGGTGCGCCCGCGCACGAAGCTGTCGGCGAAGATGTCGCCGCCGTACCAGGTGACGATGGCGGCGAACGCGGCGACGGCCAGCATCGCCGCCGCCTCGGTCCCGCGGCGCAGGCCGTCCGGCAGCAGCACGGCCAGCGCGTCCACCGCGATGTGGCGCCGCGCGGCCAGGCACCAGGGCATGGCGACCAGCGTGCCCCAGATCAGCGCAAGCTGGCTGAGCTCGGCCGCCCAGATCGTGGGCGCGTTGAAGAAGTACCGCGCCACGACCTCGTAGAACAGCATCGCGCCGGCCAGCGCGAACAGCGCCGCGCCGGCCCAGGCGAGCGCGCGGATCAGCGTGTCGAACACGGCCATGCGTCGGAAACCACGGTGGGAAGCGGCAAGGATGGGCGCCCCGCCGCCCGCGGGGCGGGGCGCCGCGGCAGGGGTCAGAGCCCGCTGGCGGCCGACATGATCTCGGCGCCCAGCTCGCCTGCCTCGGCCGCGTACTTTTCGTACACCGGCTGGCTGACGGCGCGCCAGGCGGCGATCTCCTCGGCGGTGGGGCGGTAGATGGTCATGCCGTTCGCCTCGGCCGCGGCATAGGCCTCGGCCTCGATCTCGGCCATTGCGTCGCGCACCGAGGTCTCGGCCGCCAGGGCTGCGTCTGTGATGATCTGGCGGTGCGCCGCGCTCAGCCCCTCCCACACTTCGGTGTTCACGACGACGATGAACTCGATGTCGGCGTGGTTGGTGACGGTGATGGTGTCCATCACCTCCCACAGCTTGCGCGACTTGACGCCCGAGACGCCGGTCATGCCGATGTCGACGGTGCCGCGCTGGTAGGCGAGGTACTGCTCCGAGCCCGAGATCAGGGTGGGCGCGCCGCCCGCGGCCTCGACGAAGTCGCCCAGCGTCTTGCCGAACACGCGGGCCTTCTTGCCCTCCATGTCGGCCGGGGTCTTGATCGGCCCGCCGTTCGAGAGCAGCACAGCACCGCCATAGGCCTGCCACCACAGGACGGTGGAGCCGGTGTCCTTGATCGCCTCGTCGATCGGCGCGCGGATGGCCGAGCCGGGGGCGACGGCGGCGCGCACCTTCTCTTCGCTGTCGAACAGGAACGGCTGGTAGAAGATGTCCACCGCCGGCACGTCGCCCACATAGCGGGTGAGCGAGGCGACGCCCATCTCGATGGCGCCCGAGCCGACGGCAGCGGGTACCTCCTTGTCGCGATAGAGCGTGGCACTGTCGTAGATCTCGATGGCGATCTCGCCGTTCGAGGCGGCCTCGACCTGGTCCTTGAACATCACCAGGTTCTGGCCGAGGTGGCTTTTGAGCGGCAGCTGCAGCGAGATCCGCAGCGTGACGTCGGCGGCGAAAGCGGCGGTGCCCTGGCCCAGCGCGAGAGCGGCGGCCAGCGCCGCCACGGCGAAGTGGCGTGTCATGGTGTCCTCCCCATGCGTTTTGTTGTGGCGCCTACCATGCCCAATGCGCGGCCGGGTTCAATCCGTCCCGTCCCGATGGGGCGATGCGATTAGCGTAAGGCGGGCAGCGTGGGGCGATCAGCGTGGGGCGGGCAGCGTACCCCTGGTCATGTGCCGCTTGGCGCCATAGCCGGGCACGCGCTGGACGACGAAACCCGCAGCGGCCAGGTCGCGGCGCACCTGACCCGCGGCGGTGAAGGTCGCGCAGGTGCCGCCCGGTGCGGTGTGGCGCGCGACCGCGGCCAGCAGCGCAGGCTCCGACATCTCGGGGTTCCGCGCGGGCGCAAAGCCATCCAAGTACCACGCATCGGCGCGCGTCCCGAGCGTGGGCAGCGCCTCGCGCGCATCGGCGACGACCAGCACCAGCGAAACCGCGCCGTGCCGAACCGTATGGCGTCCCGTGGTTGCGGGCAGGGCACCCAACCAGGGTCCGGCCAGCGCCGCGAGCGCGGGATAGGGCGCCAGGGCGCGCGCGCGGTCGGTCGGCTCCATCGGGTAGCGCTCGAGCGACAGATAGCGCAGCCTGCCTGGGCAGGCGGCGGCCTGCCACGCCTCCAGCGTGACCAGGAAGTTGAGCCCGGTGCCGAAGCCTAGCTCGCCCACCGTGAACGTCCGGTCCGCCGCGAGAGCCGTCCACCGGTCCGGCAGGCCGTTGCCGCCCAGATAGACGTGCCGGCACTCGGCCGGCCCGCCCGTGTAGTAGGGATCGTCGAAACGCCGGTCGCGCGGGATCTCGCCCGTTTCCCAGGTGACGCCGGCGTGGGCGTGGGCGTGGGCGGTGTGTGGCCCTCCGCCGCTCAGTGCTGCCCCGTCGCGCCGTTGGTCGCCATGCCGCCGGCCGCGATGCCTTCGGCGGGCAGATCGGCCGGGCCATCGGCGTCCTTGAGGTTGCCGAGGTCGATGGACCCGTCGGGCCCCACCAGCCGGCGCGCCATGGTGCGGATGTTGCGCAGCGAATGCAGGTGCGCGTGGATCAGCTCGAGCGCCTGGCTGCGAAAGAGCTGCAGGATGGTGTCGTCCGGCAGCGCCTTGAGCTTTTCGCGGTTGATGCGCAGGAAACCCGACAGCGCCGCCTTTTGGCCGTCGCCCAGCGTGAACTGCGCCTGCGCGGGTTCGAACAGCTCCAGATCCTTGAGCCCGGCGCAGAGCCGGCGCGTGGCGTCGAACTGCTGCTGGAACTCGGTGACGAAGCGCAGCGTGTTCTCCAGATACTGGGTGCGGTTGCCCTGACTGTCGAACAGCCGCTCGCCGCGGCCCTCGCGGTTGATGCCGTCGAACGCCTCGTCGAAGCACAGCGTCATGCGATCCTGCTGGCCCTCTGCCGTCTGAGCGCGGGCGAAGACGAAGGGATAGCGGCGCAGGAACGCAGGCACATAGTCAGCGTCCCAGCCGCCCTCGTCGCGCAGAAAGGCGTTCTGGCCCCTGCGGATGCCCAGCACCACGCTGGGCACCACCGCGTCGCCGTCGCCGGCAAACACGATGGCGTACTCGGCCGAGGCCGAGAGGAACTCGGCCGCCAGCAGCGGCACGGCGTTGATGGTGCCGGCAAAGCGGTAGCCGTGGCCGCCTGCGATGGAGACGTCCGCGTGCGCGGTTGGCGAGACCGCGACAACGCGGTCGTAGATGAGCATCTGCTTGGCCATCATGTCCTCCGGCAGCTCGGTCGCGTTCTCGGCCGAGCAATTCGGCAGGCCGGCGGGCGATTCTGCGGCGGACGGTAACGAAAGGTGGCACGCCCGGACCAGTATCTCGCATCGGCGCGCTGCGGCGCCATCCGCTGTGCCCTATCGCGCGACAGCGGTTGTCGGCGTCGGCGGTCGGGGCAGGGGTGCGGGACGGCGTCGCGCCGCTCAGCGGCCCCAATCGCGGACAGGGCCGCTGTCCAGGTGCACGAATTCGGACCGGCTGTAGATGCCCACGCCCCCGGCGGCCAGCGTCAGCCCGGCCCTGGCCATCTGGCGCACGCTGCGGGTTTTCATCGCGACGTCGGCGGCCATGGCGCGGGTGTGATAGCTGTTGCGCGCCACCCCGCGCGAGCGGCGGCGCAGCGCCGCGTTCGTCTCGGGCGTGCGATAGCCCGAGACGATCTCGAACGCCTCCGCACACTCCAGCCGCTTTTGCACCGAGGCGAGGATGTTGATCAGCCGGATATCCATCCGGGTGGCGCGGTCCAGACGCCAGTCGCGCAGGATATGGTCGAAAGCGGGCAGCGCCTCGTCCACGTACTGCCCGTCGATCCAGTAGACGCAGTCTATGCTCTCGGCCGTGCGCCAGTTGGTGAGCTTCAGCCGCCGATAGTCGCCCAGGCCGCGGGCGATGGCAGGCGAGGCGACCGGTGCCGCCAGGGCGCATGCTGCGCCGATCAGGAACCGGCGGCGCGCGGGCGACCGTTCCGCATTCTGCGTGTCCGTCATCGACTGTCCCTCTTCTCGGCTGTGATCTTCGTCACACTCAGTGAAGATGTCGTTGAGCGATCCTATTACCCAGACGCCTCCGTCAAACAACGCATCATGTAGGAGTAGGCCACCAGATCTAGCGATACTGGCGAGTGGCGGCTCCACCATTGCCTTCGTTTGGAGAAACTATCGCGCGGATTGGGGCCCTTCCACGGCAGTGCACACCGTTTCGGACATCAAAAACGCAACTTTCCGGCAGACGGAAAACACCACTGGCGCGTGCTCACCCGTTTGGCGGGAGCGCCCGGATCCGGCGCAAGTGTGCGGCGAACAGGCGCCCGAATTCCGCGTCGATGTCCGGGCGAAAGTGGCTGTCCGACAGGAATGCGTCGCGGGTGTCGGGGGGCACGTGCTCGGCGGTCGCGAAGTAGGGCACGGCGTGGGCGGCGAGCGTGGCACGGGTCAGCGCAAGCAGGTCGGGCGAGGGTTGGCCATCCTGCACCAGCAGCACCACGGGCACCTGGCCGTCGCTGCGCGCGGTCTCGGCAAAAGCCACGATGATGCGGCGCAGCGTTTCGGCGTAGGGGAAGGCCGCGCCGTCGGGCTCGCCGGCCGTCCAGTCGCCCAGCACCGCGCTGCGGGCATCGCCGGCGGCGTCCAGCGCCAGCGAGCGGCGCACCAGCCGCGCAAAGGGCGAGCGGTCCAGCAGCGGCCAGCCGTTGGCAACCAGCGTGCGGTTGGCATCGTGCGCGGCGAGCTGCGCGGTCCAGGCCGCGGCGGCGGCAGGATCGTCGGCCAGCGCGCGCTCGGCGTCCTCGGTCTCGACCAGCGGGTCGATCTGTGTGAGCCCACCGCCCGGAGCGGGACGATACAGCGGATAGGTGAAAGGCGCGGGCTGCTCGAACACCCACGAGCGGTTCGACAGCGATGCCATGCCATGCAGCGACGAGGCCAGCACGCCCAGCACCGCAATGTCGCCCGCGCGCCGGCTGGCCCGGTCGTCGTGGAACAGCGCATAGGTGAAGTTGGGCGGGGCGGCGGGGCCCGAGTGGCGATCGACCCGGACGCCGGGGTCGGCTTTGGCCGCGGCCTCGACGATGCGGTCGACGAACGACATGCCGTAGCTGCGCACGACGGGACCGCGCGCCGCGTCCTCGGCCGCGAGATCGAGCGCGGACTGCGCGGCGATATGGTCGCGCCAGGAGACGTCGAACAGGTTACCCGCGACGCCCGGCAGGCGCTGCCAGCGGGCCAGCTTGCCGGGCACGCTGCGCCCGTAGTCGAAATAGGCGGCGATCCGGGCGTGCCCCGGCAGCGCGCCGCCCAGCGACAGGAAGCCCGCGACGGCAAGGTCCAACACGGCCAGCGCCGCCAGGGTCAGGCCGGCCATGCGCAGCGTTGCCAGGATCGATGCCACCGCGCGCCTCCTAGAATTGGAAGTAGATGAAGGCCGACGTCTGCGTCGTGGCGCCCGCGGCCAGCAGATAGGCCAGCGCGGCATAGAGCGCCGCACGGCACCAGGCGGGCCAGGCCAGGTACCACGCATCGCGTCCCGCCCGCTCGGCCATCACGTCCCAGGCGAGCAGCGCGACGATCCCGGCCAGCGCCGCCAGCGGCGGCATCGGCACCGCGGCGTTGGCAAACTGCCAGGGCGCGATGGCCGCCAACGCCGCCGTATAGGCCGCGATCTGGTCGAACGACTGGGCGCGGAACAGCAGCCAGCCGTAGCAGACGATCTGGAAGAACAGCGCGACCCACAGCCCCCGGCGCACCCAGGCCCAGGGCGAGCGGCGCGCGCCCTCGCCCGTCTCGGCATGGCGGCCGGCGATGGCGCGGTGGGCGGCCAGCAGCCCGCCCTGGTACACGCCCCAGGCGACGAAGTTCCACGCCGCCCCGTGCCACAGCCCGCCCAGCGCCATGGTGGCCATCAGATTGCGATAGGTCATCCAGCGCCCGCCCCGATTGCCGCCGAGTGCGATGTACAGATAGTCGCGCAGCCACGTGGACAGGCTGATGTGCCAGCGGCGCCAGAACTCCTGCGGGTCGGCGGCGAAATAGGGCTGGGCAAAGTTGCGCATCAGCCGAAAGCCCATCATCAGCGCCACGCCCCGCGCGATGTCCGAGTAGCCCGAGAAATCGCCGTAGATCTGCACGGCGAACAGCCAGGTGGCGATGGCGATCTCGGCGCCCGTGGGGTTGGCGCTGGCATAGACCGCGTCCACCGACGGGGCCACGCCGTCGGCCACCACGACCTTTTTCACCAGCCCCAGCAGGCAGAGCACGGCGCCCGCGCCCAGCCCCTCGGCCGTGATGGCGCGGGGGCGGGTGATGTTGGGCAGCAGGTTCGTCGCCCGCTCGATCGGTCCGGCGACCAGCTGGGGAAAGAACGCGACGAACAGCGCGAAGTCCCAGAAGCTGTCCTCGGGCGGCAGCTTCCGGCGGTAGACGTCGATCGTGTAGCTGAGCGTCTGGAAGGTGTAGAACGAGATCCCGACGGGCAGCACGATCTGCAGCGTCACCGGCCCCGCTTGCAGCCCGACCGCGGCCATCAGTTCGGCAAAGCTCTCGGCAAAGAAGCCGAGGTACTTAAAGACCGCCAGCATCCCGAGGTTGGTGCAGAGCGAGACGGTCACCAGCCGCCGGCGCCGGTGCGGATCGGCCTCGCGTCCCAGCGCCAGGCCCACCAGATAGTCGACGACGGTCGAGAGCAGGATCAGGCTGAGAAAGCGCCAGTCCCATGCCCCATAGAACACATAGCTGGCGCCCAGCAGCATCCGGTTCTGCGCCTTGTGCGGCAGGACCAGAACCAGCGCGAACACGCCGGCGAAAAACAGCCAGAACTCGGTCGTGCTGAACAGCAACGCCGCCCCCCGTTGGCGGTCGATCCAGGACCGGACCGTTGGTGGCGTCCCCCCGCCGCCCGTCGGCCGTTGTTCGTTGGTGCGGCGAGCGCGCCCACCGCTGTCCCTTGGCACGCACGGCAGGCGCTGTCGAGCGGTGTGGCAGGTGTTGCCACGGCGCCATGGTGCTGTGGCAAACGATCTGTGCTCCGTCAGATTGCGAGACACTGACCGTTACGTGAAGGCCGTAGCGGCAACTTGCTGCTAGTGTGCACCAGGGCATTTTCCGGGGTGGTCGAGGGAGTGTTTGCGAGATGACCGGATTTATGAACAGCGGTTGGGGGTTAGGGCGGCGGCACGGGGTGGCGCTGGCCGCGGTGCTGGTCGCTGCGGGTCTGGCGTTGCCGGCGGCGGCGTCGCCGCAGTCCACCGCGCCCGTCGGGGTCGCCGTCGGCGCCGATACCGGCCTTGGCCAGGTGCCGGCGCGTGTGCAGGGGATGCCGGGGCTCGAAGCCGCGCTCGCCGCCGCGGGGGACGAGGCGCTTGCCGCGTTCTACGCCGCGCGCGGGTATGCGCCGCTTTGGTCCAAGGGGGCCGGGGTGTTCGCGCCCAGCCGCGCGCGGGCGCTGCAGGCTGCCGTGCGGGGGGCCGAGGATCATGCCCTGCCGACCCGGCGCTATCAGCCCGATGCGCTGGCCGCGGCGCTGGCAGCACCTTGGAAGGCCGAGGCCGAGCTACTGTTTACCGAGGTGTTCCTCTCCTATGCCCGCGATTTGACGTCCGGCGCGATGGAGCCGCGGCGCACTGCCCGCGCGATCCGCGTCCAGCCGATCAGGCCCGAGCGTCTATCGCTGCTGGACGATCTGGCGCGGGCGCGCGACGTGCCGGCGCTGCTGGTCGGCTATGCCCCGGCGGATGCCGAGTATGGCCGACTGCTGGACGAGTATGCCCGCTTCCGCGCCATGCCCGCCGATGCCTGGGGCCCGCCGGTGCCCAGCGGCCGCAGCCTGGAGGAGGGCGACCGCAGCCCGCGCGTCGCGCTCCTGCGCGCCCGGCTCCAGGCGATGGGCGACCTGCCGCGCGACCCGATCGTTGCTGCGCCCGCGGGATCGGGCGGCGTGGTGCTGGCCGCGGCCGAGACGTCGTCGATCGCGCCGGAGCCCGCGCTGCCCGACGCCACGCTCACTGACGCCACGCTCTTCGACGCCGCACTCGCCGATGCCGTGCGCCGCTTCCAGGCGCGCCACGGGCTCAACGTCGACGGTGTGGTGGGCCCCGCCACGCGCGGTGCGCTGAACGCCGGGCCGCGCGAACGCGCGCTGCAGCTCGCCGTCAACCTCGAGCGTATGCGCTGGAACAACGGCCGACTGACCGGCCACCGGATCGAGGCGAATTTGCCCGACTTCCGCGTGGTGATCCTGGATCAGGAACAGGTGGTGTTCGAGACCCGCACCGTGGTGGGCAAGTACCGCCACCAGACGGTCGAATTCTCCGACACCATGGAATACTTCGTGGTGAACCCGACCTGGCACGTGCCGATGTCGATCGCTCGCAAGGAGATCCTGCCGCAGCTGCGCGATAACCCCAACTATCTGGAAGAGCGCAACATGAGCCTGGTGGGGGCGGACGCCAGCCTCGTCGACTGGCAGCTGATCGAGCCGGCCGATTTCCCGGGCCGCATTCGCCAGGCGCCCGGGCCTGGCAACGCGCTCGGCCAGGTCAAATTCATGTTCCCCAACGACTATGCCATCTATCTGCACGACACGCCGCAGCGGGGGCTGTTCCGGCGCGACAACCGGGCCTACAGCCACGGCTGTGTTCGGCTCGAAAAGCCGCTGGAGCTGGCCTACTATCTGATGCAGCACAGCAAGGACGGGATCGACGATCCCGAGCGCCAGTTCGCCCGTTGGCGGCGGACCGAGCGCGAGATCTACGTCCACCTGGACGAGGATATGCCGGTGCACATCCTGTATCGCACCGCGTTCGAGGGTGAGGACGGCACGCTGCAGTTCCGCAACGACGTCTATCGCCGCGACGCCGCGGTGGCCGACGCGATGGCCAAGGCCGGGGTCGCCATCCCGGACGTCTGATCCGGGGGTCGCTCCGGGGCGCGCTCCGGGGCGCGCTCCGGGTCGCGCTCCGGGGCGCGCTCCGGGGCGCGCTCCGGGGCTCCGATCCTCGTCCAGCACCTCGGCCGGGGGCCAGGCACACCGCGCAGGCACCCGGGCCCAGCACCCGGGCCCAGCACCCGGCCCCAGCACCCGGGCCCAGTGCCCGGGATCAGCACCCGGGAACAGCGCCCGGGAAGAACCTTGCCTCGCGCGCCCGGCGCATCCACCGCCCGCGCCCCCGTCGCGCGGGCCCGGCGCCCGCGCGTGGCGCCGTGGCGGTGCGCCGCTGTCCGTCCGTTCGGTGCGACGACTTGCATCGTCTGGGGGCCGTCGATACGAACCGTGCCACCGCGCCAACGGACGGACCGCCGCTCTCCCATGCCGCACACCCTGGCCGACATCGCCGCCGCCACCGGGCTGGACGCCGAGGGCGATACCGCCCTGGCCGTCGCGCGCCCGGCCGAGCCCGCCGTCGCGGGGCCCGACGATCTGGCCCTCGCCATGTCGCCCAAGTACGCCAAGGCGCTGGGCGAGGGACGGGCGCGCGCAGCGGTGCTCTGGCCCGGCGCCGACTGGCGTGCGCTGGGGCTCGAGGCGGCGCTCTACGCGCCCCGCGCGCGCCTCGCGCTCGCCCATGTGACCGGCTTCTTTGCGCCCGCGCTGGACATGGAGCCCGGCGTGCACCCCACCGCGCTCGTCCACCCCGGCGCGGCGGTGGGCGAGGATGCCTGGATCGGCCCCTATGCCGTCATCGGCGCCGGCAGCGTGCTGGGCGCCGGCGTGCGCATCGGCGCGCATGTCACGGTCGGATCGGACGTGCGGGTGGGGCCCGAGACGGTGATCCAGCCCGGTGCCCGCCTCGCGCGCGGGATCCAGATCGGCGCGCGCGGGCTAATCGGCGCCAACGCCTGTCTGGGCGGCGACGGCTTCAGCTATGTCACGCCCGAGCGCGGCGCGGTCGAGAGCGCCAAGACCAGCGGCCGCGTGGCCGAGGACGCGCGCAACACCGGCTTTCGCCGCATCGCCTCGCTCGGCCGGGTGGTGATCGGCGACGACGTCGAGGTGGGCGCGGGCACCTGCATCGACCGCGGCACCGTCGCCGACACAACCGTGGGCGACGGCACCAAGATCGATAACCAGGTCATGCTGGGCCACAATGTCCGCATCGGCCGCACCTGCCTGGTCTGCGGTCAGGTCGGGCTGGCCGGGTCCGTCACGGTCGGCGACCGCACGGTGCTGGGCGGCCAGGTGGGGGTGGCGGACCATGTCGCCATCGGGCACGACTGCGTGCTGGCCGGCGGCACCCTGGTGGGGCAGGACATCCGCGCGGGCAGCGTGATGATGGGCGTGCCGGCAACCGACCGCCAGAGCCTGGTCGAGCAGATGATGGCGCTGAAGCGGCTGCCGCGCCTGCTGGTCCAGATGCGCGAGGTGCGCGCCAAGCTGGGCATCTGAACCCAATCCCGGGTCGGTCGCCGTGCCGGCCGAAGGCCCCGGAACAACACCGCGCCGGAGGCGCGTAAGCGAGAACCGCGCCGGAGGCGCGTAAGCGAGAACCGCGCCGGAGGCGCGTAAGCGAGAACCGCGCCGGAGGCGCGCGACCGACCACCGCGCCGGAGGCGCGCAACTGAAAACCGCGCCGGAGGCGCGCGGGGTGAAACAGCGCCAGAGGCGCCGCGAACACCCGGGTTCCGGCCCGGCCAGACCACGGGCCTCGGCCCGTCTAAGGAGCGGGCCGCACGCCCGACGGAGGAGCGGATGAGCGACGAGGTGAGCGAGCGCGTGGTGGCGATCATCGCCGAGCACGCGATGGTCGAGCCGGAGACGGTGGCCCTCGACACCACGGTCGACGACCTGGGGCTCGACAGCCTGTCGCTGGTCGAGGTGGTGTTCGGCATCGAGGAGGCCTTCGACGTCTCGGTCCCGTTCAACGCCAACGACCCGACCGCATCGGATTTCGATATCAGCACGGTGGGCAAGATCGTCGACGGCGTACGCCAGTTGATCGCCGAGAAAGACGGCTGATGCGCCGTGTCGTGGTGACCGGCCTCGGGGTTGTCTCGGCCCTGGGGGTCGGCCGCGAGGCGCACCTCGACGGACTGGCGCAGGGGCGGCAGGGCATCGGGCCCATCGAGCTGATCGACGCCAGCCGGCTGATGATCAAGATCGCGGCCGAGGCGAAGGGCTACGACGGCGATGCGCTCTGGTCGCGCCAGCAGCGCATGCTCTACGACCGCATCACCCAGATGGCGCTGACGGCGGCGGCCGAGGCGATCGCGCAGTCGGGCCTGGACACCGCCGCGGTGGGCGAGCGGACGGCCGTGATCATCGCCACCGCCATGGGCGGGCTGCACACCCAGGACGAGAACTACCGCATCGTCTACGAGGAGCAGAAGAACCGCGTTCACCCGTTCATCATCCCGCGGCTGATGGCCAACGCGCCGGTCAGCCAGGTGTCCATGGCGCACGGGTTGCGGGGGCCGGCCTGGTCGGTGGCCACGGCCTGCGCGTCTTCAAACCACGCCATCGGCCAGGCGTTCCACCTGGTGCGCTCGGGCGCCGCCGACGCCGCGGTGACGGGCGGCACCGAGAGCGTGCTCTGCTTCGGCGGCATCAAGGCGTGGGAGGG
>JBCCMW010000060.1:0-14373 GCA_039026175.1 Pseudomonadota bacterium | reverse complement strand
GTCGAGGCCGAGCGGCTGGCCACCCGCGTCGCGCCGCGCTTCGTGGCCGTCGACCCCGGGCTGGAGATCGCGCTGCCGCCCGGTGCAAGCGCCCTGCCCGCCGCCGCGCTGGCCGAGCTGGCGGCCGAGACGCCGGGGCCCATCGCCGACACGGCCGCCGACGATCCGGCCTTCCTGATCTTCACGTCGGGCACCACGGGCCAGCCGCGCGGCGTGCTGCACGCCCAGCGCGCGGCCTGGGCGCGGCGGATGATGTGGCAGGGCTGGTATGGCCTGGGCGCCGAAGACCGCGTGCTGCACGCCGGCGCCTTCAACTGGACTTATACGCTGGGCACCGGGCTGACCGACCCGTGGGCCGCGGGCGCCACGGCGCTGATCTATGCCGGGGCGCCGGATCCCACGATCTGGCTGCGGCTGATCGCAGCCGAGCGGGCCACCCTGTTCGCCGCCGTGCCCGGGGTGTTCCGCCAGGTGCTGCGCGACGCGGGCGATCTGCGGAACGGTCTGGCGACGCTGCGCCACGGGCTGACGGCGGGCGAACGGCTGGCGCCCGATCTGGCCGCCGCCTGGGCGGCGCGTACCGGCACCCGCCTGCACGAGGCGCTGGGCATGTCGGAATGCTCGACTTTTATCTCGGGCGCGCCCGCCAGGCCCGCGCCGCCGGGTGCCGCCGGCTACGCCCAGCCCGGCCGGCGGATTGCCGTGCTGGCCGAGGACAGCGCGACGCCCGTGCCCCGCGGCACGCCCGGCCGGCTGGCGGTGGACGCGCGCGACCCGGGACTGATGCTCGGCTACTGGCACGATGCCGCAGCGAGCGCTGCCGCGCGCGAGGACGGCTGGTTCGTCACCGGCGACCGGGCGGTGATGGCAGCGGACGGCGCGATCGCCCACCTCGGCCGCGGCGACGACGTGATGAACGCACTCGGCTACCGTGTCGCGCCCCAGGAGGTGGAGGACGCGCTGGCGGCCAGCTTTGCCGAGGCGGGCCTGCACGCGCCCGAAATCGCGGTGGCCGAGCTGCCGGTGCGCGACGATCTCAACCTGATCGCGGGCTTTGTGGTGGGCGACACGGTGGACGAGGCGACGCTGGCAGCGATGGCCGAGCGCCGGCTCGCGCCCTACAAACGCCCGCGCCTGTGGATTGCAGTGGACGCCCTGCCCCGCACCGGCAACGGCAAGCTACGCCGGCGCGACCTGATCGAGGCGCACCGCCGCGATCGTCCGGCGGTCGACTGAGGCGGAGGCTCGCGCCGCCGTGATCCGGCCTGCCGCCGCCGCCTGCGGCATTGACAGCGGCGCTCGCAGCGCCGACGTGGGCGTCAAGGAGGACCGCGATGCTCGCCCTCGACGTGATTACCGACCCGATCTGCCCGTGGTGCCTGATCGGCAAGACGCGGCTGGACCGCGCGCTGCAGACCGTGGGCGACAGCCCGTTTGAGCTGCGCTACCGCATGTTCCGGCTGAACCCCGATATGCCGGCCGCGGGCATGGACCGCCGCGCCTATCTGGAGGCCAAGTTCGGCGGGCCCGAGGGCGCCGAGCGCGTCTATGGCCACATCGCTGAGCAGGCCGCGGCCGACGGGCTGGATGTCGACCTCGACGCCATCGGCCGCACGCCACAGACGCTGGATGCCCACCGTCTGACCCGCTGGGCCGAAGCCGAGGGCGTGGCCACCGCCGTCGTCGACGCCCTGTTCGACCGCTACTTCCGCCGCGGCCAGGACATCTCGGACCGCGGCGTGCTGTTGGAGATCGCCGAGCAGGCGGGCATGGACCGGGCCGTGGTCGCAACCCTCCTGGACGGCGATGCCGACGCCGCAGCGCTGGCCGAAGAGGAGAAGGCCGCGCGCGAGATGGGCGTGGGCGGCGTGCCTTGCTACATCATCGGCGGGCAGTATGTGGTGCAGGGCGCCCAGGACACCGCGAGCTGGGAAAAAATCATTCGCGAGATCGCCGCCGCGCTGGCCACCAAGGCCGAACAGGCCGCAGCGGCCGACGCCGCTGTCGAACCGGGAGCGACCGCATGACGATGCTTGCCGAAAACCTGGGCCTGGTCAGCGGCCACTGGATCGCGTGGCTCGCCGTGGGTCTGGTCGCGCTGATGGGTGTCTACGGCATCTGGCACGCGCACAATTGCCCCTATGTGCAGGGCAAGGCCGACGTGGACCCGACCGACGCCGCCGTCCGGCTGGACCGCCCCTTCGTGGCCGGCCCGGGCTATGCCGCCGTGCTGATGGCGGGGATCGCGATGATGATGGCCGGGCTCTATCTGATGGGTACGGCGAACGCGCCGCTCAGCGCCTTTCTGGTGCTGGTCATCGGCATCGTGACGGTACAGCTCGCGCCCGTGTTCCTGCGCCTGACCGAGGGCTACGACCGGGTGATCGCCGCTTCGGCCGAGGGCGAGGACGCCTCGTCCTTTGCGCGCGAGCGGCTCTACGACCTGCACATCGGCGGTGTGGCCATGGCTTTCGGCATCTCGGCGCTGCTGGCGCTGGTGCTACTGGCCTTCTGATCCCGGTCCCGCGGCGGGTCCGCCCGATGCCGCCGACGCCTGTCGCCGTGCCTGTCTGTGCACTGGCTGCCGGCGCGGGCCTGGGCGGCTAGCGGCGATGGACCAGGATTTTTGGGTGCTGGCCGCGGTGGGCGCCGCGGCGCTGCTGGCCGCGGGCTCGATCAAGGGGCTCACGGGGATCGGCCTGCCCACGGCCTCGATCAGCCTGATGACGCTGGCGCTGGATCCGCGCACGGCCATCGCCCTGATCATCGTGCCCGGGCTGATCGTCAACGCCTGGCAGGTCTGGCGCATGGGCGAGATCCTGCGTGCGGCCCGCGACTATGCCGTCTTTGCCGGTACGCTGGCCGTGGCGATCCTGCTGACCACCGCGGCCGCGGCCGAGGCGCCGGATCGGCTGATCTTCGGCGCGCTCGGCGTTGCGGTGGTCGCCTTCTCGGTGATCAACCTGCGCTTTACGGTGCCCGCCCTGCCCGCGCGGCTGGATCGGGCGGCACAGGCTGTGCTGGGCACCGTCGGGGGCGTGCTGGGCGGGCTGACAGCGGTGTGGGCGCCACCGCTGGCGGTCTATCTGATGGCGCGGCGCACGCCCAAGGACGAGTTCGTGCGCGCCACCGGCTTGCTGGTGTTTGCCGGCAGCGTCCCGCTCTGCCTGGGCTACGCCGCACAGGGCCTGCTGACCGCGCCGCTGGCGGGGCTGTCGGCGCTGTTGGTGGTGCCGGCGCTGGCGGGCTTCACGCTGGGCGAGTGGCTGAGGCGCGATCTGCCGGGCGAGCGGTTTCGCCGGATCTTCCTCTACATCTTTCTCGCCATGGGGCTGAACCTGCTGCGCCGCGCGCTGTTCTGAGCGCGGCACAGCGAGGGTCGGCGCCTACGCCGCCTGCAGCCCGCCGCGCCCGTGCGGCGCGTCCAGATCCAGCACCGGTCCTGCGGGGACCACGCGGGTCGGATTGATGGTCTCGTGACTGGCGTAGTAGTGGTGCTTGATGTGATCCATCCGCACCGTCTGGCCGACGCCCGGCCACTGATACAGCTCGCGCAGATAGCCCTGTAGGTTGGGGTAGTCCGCGATCCGGCGCAGATTGCACTTGAAGTGCCCGACATAGACCGCGTCGAAGCGCACGAGCGTGGTGAACAGACGCCAGTCGGCCTCGGTGATCCGCGCGCCCATCACATAGCGCCGCTCCGCCAGCCGCGCCTCCAGCCAGTCCAGCGTCTCGAACAGCGGGAACACCGCGTCTTCGTAGGCCGCCTGGGTCGTGGCAAAGCCCGACTTGTAGACCCCGTTGTTCAGCGTGTCATAGATCCGGGCGTTCACCGCATCGATCTCGGCCCGCAGATCGGCGGGATAGAAGTCGAGCGTGTTGCCGGTGATCGCGTTGAACGCGCTGTTCAGCATGCGGATGATCTCCGAGCTCTCGTTCGACACGATCCGCCCGGTCCGGGTGTCCCACAGCACCGGCACCGTCACCCGGCCGGTCATGTCGGGCGTGTCGGCCAGATAGACCTCGCGCATGAACTGCTTGCCCATCAGCGTGTCGCCCGTGGCGCCGTCGTAATCGGTGGCGAAGTGCCAGCCGTCGGTGCCCATGAACGGATGCACGACGCTGACGCCGATGTGTGCCTCCAGCCCCTTCAGGGCGCGAAAGATCAGGGTGCGGTGCGCCCAGGGACAGGCCAGACCGACATAGAGGTGATAGCGCCCGCTTTCGGCTTGGAAGCCGCCGGTGCCCGAGGGGCCGGGCGCCCCATCCGCCGTCACCCAGTTGCGAAAGCCCGCGTCCTGGCGCTTGAAGGCGCCCCCGGTCTCGCGCGTGTCGTACCAGGTGTCGTGCCAGACACCGTCGATCAGCAGGCCCATAGCCGGTCTCCTCCGCCGCGTTTGACTGGGATCTAAGGCGGTGGGGCCAACCCGTCAGCCGCCGGGTCGAGCAGACACTGTTGAGCGTTGGTGAAGGATCGTCGGCGATCGTCCGGCGCGGCCGAGCGGGGGTCCGGCAGGGCCTTGCTGCCGCCCGTGCCAGGGTCGCGGCAGGCAGCGTCCGGCCCATCGGTCGTGATCGAATGACATCGACGGAAAAAAAGGCGTGATTTTGCCCCCATTATTGCGTATGCGTCGCCAACCGCGCGGGACAAGACAGGCCCGCTCCCGAAAAACGCAATGATGAAGGACGGTGCCATGTTCGACACCCGACCAACGTCGCGCCCCAATCCGCCGGCGGCCGACCGTGCCCCTGCGGCCAAAAAGGCGTCCTGTGCCGATGCCAAGCGCTGGGTGCAGGCCCGCCGCAGCGTGCGCACCGCGCGCCCGCCGCGCCGCCTGCCGAACGCCGTCTCGGCCTGAGACAACCCGGCGCGCCCCCGCGCGCCGGCCCCACCGACCGCCAGGCGCCGTCCCCGCGACGGCGCCATTTCTTTCGCAATGTTGTAAAAATGCTCAAAATAAACCAAGTGATCGGTTCTTCCTCCTGACTATACCGAATTCAGTGACATTAACCGAAGACGAAGTGTGACAAATGATAAGAAATATTCGGTTCAACTTGCGAAGGAAAAAATGCGTCTGAAGAAGCACCTCAAGGCTTCGTCAACATTCGCTCACGGACGCAAGCTGCTGAGATAGATCTCCGATCCTACGAAGCAAATAATCAAGTAGTGAATCCAATTTTATTTTCGCCTGAGGTGATACCCTTTCCTGATTACCAAATTGTTCAGTCAGATTAGTGACGACGCTTTGGAGATCTTTGATTCTTTCTTGGCTCTCCCTCACCTTCTCGACGTCATAGTCGCAGATTGCAGTGTAAATGTTCTGATCGAGGGAAAGGACCCTGACCTCTTCTTGTAACAATTGCACAGATGCCGCAGCGGCGACAATATCGCCTCTAATCGCCTCGAACTGTCCGTCGAAATGTGCGATGCGATTATCTATTCTCCGATGAAAACCCTCGACATCTCCTTGTAGTCGCTCGAACTCGCTCTGCAGATCTGCTAGGCCTGACCCAATCTCCCCGGTATGGTCTTGGAACTCTTGTATTTGATCTCGCAGGTCAGTAAGTGTCGGAATATCTACTCTAATGCTCCGAACCGTTGACTCAAGGCCATCTGGACCCTTTACTGCCATATGAATCTCATTTACTCTATTGTCTAAAACAGCAACTTTAATCCTAAGTTCAGTGAGTGTTTCGCTCATGCCACCAAGATAATAGAAGGCAATTAACATAACCGGTGAGAGCAGACCGCAGACGAAAGGGATTAGCCAATCTCTCGTTCTCATGGAGTCACCAACAATACGAAAAGGCGGAAAGCTACTCATCACCAAACCTCTCACCACGCCAATGAAGGAAGGTTCTGAGAAGTCTGCGCGGAAGTCAATTATCAATTTCGTTTCAGCTTCATCGTCGCGGAGCACGGCAGCCTCGTTCGGAAAGCGTCACAATCCCGAATTGAATACGCAGGAGAGTGCTTCAGCACCGTTACCGTCCGATGCCGATCCAAAGAGCCGAACTCGAATGCGTAAGCATGCCTTACGCTCAAGAGTTTAGCTTCGCCAGGTCGCGGGCGATGGCGAAGGCGCCTTTGACCTTGTCGTCTTCGCCGGACCAGTCGCGGCGGACGATCAGGCGGGTGTCGCGCACCTTGGCCAGGCCCTGGTTCTGCTGCAGGTATTCGGCCAGGCCCGCGGGGTTGTCGAACCGGTCGTTGCGGAACTGGATGGTCGCGCCCTTGGGCCCCGCGTCCAGCTTGGCGATGCCGGCGCGGCGGCACATGGTCTTGACGCGCACGACCTTGAGCAGCGTCTCGACCTCGGCCGGCGGCTTGCCGAAGCGGTCGTGCATCTCGGCGGCGAAGCCCTCAAGCTCCTGCTTGCTCTCGAGACCCGACAGGCGGCGGTAGAGGCCGAGGCGCACGTCGAGATCGGGCACATAGGGTTCCGGGATCAGCACGGGCACGCCCAGGTTGATCTGGGGCGACCAGTCGCCGTCGTCGGCCCCGCCCTCGTCCGCGCCGGTGCGGAGCTTGGCGATCGCCTCCTCCAGCATGGATTGGTACAGTTCGTAGCCGACCTCGCGCACGTGGCCCGACTGCTCCTCGCCCAACAGATTGCCGGCGCCTCGCAGGTCCAGGTCGTGGCTGGCCAGCGTAAAGCCCGCGCCCAGACTGTCGAGCGAGCCCAGCACCTTGAGCCTGCGCTCGGCCTGGGGGGTCATCGGCTTGCGCGGCTCGGTCGTCAGGTACGCATAGGCGCGGATCTTGGCGCGGCCGACCCGGCCCCGGATCTGGTAGAGCTGCGCCAGCCCGAACATGTCGGCGCGGTGCACGATCAGCGTGTTGGCGCTGGGAATGTCGAGCCCGCTTTCGACGATGGTGGTCGACACCAGCACGTCGTACTTGCCGTCGTAGAAGGCGTTCATCTTGTCGTCCAACACGCCGGCGGCCATCTGGCCGTGGGCGATCAGGTAGCTGACCTCGGGCACCTGTTCCTTGAGGAACGCCTCGATGTCCGGCAGGTCCTTGATGCGCGGGACGACGAAAAAGCACTGCCCGCCGCGGTAATGTTCGCGGAGCAGCGCCTCGCGCACCGTGACCGCGTCGAACGGCGCCACATAGGTGCGCACGGCCAGCCGGTCGACCGGGGGCGTGGCGATGATCGACAGCTCGCGCACGCCCGACATCGCCAGCTGCAGCGTGCGCGGGATCGGCGTCGCGGTCATCGTCAGCACGTGCACGTCGGCGCGCAGTTCCTTGAGCCGCTCCTTGTGGGCGACGCCGAAGTGCTGCTCCTCGTCGATCACCATCAGGCCGAGGTTGCAGAACTTGACCTGTTTGGCGAGCAGTGCGTGGGTGCCGACGACGACGGAAACCTCGCCCGCCTCCAGCGCCTTGCGGGTCTCGGCGGCCTCCTTGGCGGGCACAAAGCGCGAGAGCGAGCGGACGCTGAGACCCGTGCCGCGAAAGCGTTCGGTGAACTCCTTGGTGTGCTGGCGCGCGAGCAGCGTGGTGGGCGCGATCACCGCGACCTGCAGGCCCGAGGCGGCGGCGACATAGGCCGCGCGCAGCGCCACCTCGGTCTTGCCAAAGCCCACGTCGCCGCACACCAGCCGGTCCATCGGCCGCCCGGCGCCCAGGTCGCCTAGCACGTCCTCGATCGCCTTGAGCTGGTCCTCGGTCTCGGCGTAGGGGAAGCCTGCGCAGAACTTAGCATAGCCGTTGGGATCGGGCTCCAGCGCGTCGGCGCGGCGCAGGTGGCGCCGGGCCGCGACCGCGATCAGGCGTTCGGCCATCTCGCGGATACGCTCCTTCATCTTGGCCTTCTTGGCCTGCCAGGCGCCGCCGCCCAGCTTGTCCAGCTCGCCCGTCTCGTGGCCGTAGCGGCTGAGCAGTTCGATGTTCTCGACCGGCAGGTACAGCTTGGCGCCGCCGGCGTAGCCCAGCGCCAGGCATTCGTGCGGGGCGCCTGCGGCGGTGACCGTCTCCAGCCCGTCGTAGCGGCCGATGCCGTGCTCGACGTGCACGACCAGATCGCCGGGCATCAGGCTCTGCGCCTCGGTCAGGAAGTTCTCGGCCCGGCGCGAGCGGCGCTGACGGCGGATCAGCCGGTCGCCCAGCACGTCCTGCTCGGCGATCACCGTGCCCTCGCGGGCCACGAACCCGGCCTCCAACGCCCAGACGACCAGCGTCAGGCCCCGGCCCACGTCGCGCCAGGTGTCGGCGGTGGCGATGTCCTGGAAGCCCTGGTCGGCCAGCAGGCCCGACAGCCGCTCGCGCGCGCCTTCCGAGTAGGCGGCGATCACCACGCGGCCGTCGCGCAGGCGCGCGCGCACGTGGTCGGCCAGGGCGTCGAACAGGCTCGCCCCCTCCTGCTGGCGTTCGGGCGCGAAGCTGCGGCCGGCCCGGGCGCCGGCGTCCACCACGCCGGGCCCCGGTGCCTGGCGGTTGGGCGAGAACGCCCGGACCGCGCGCCCGTGCAGCGCCGAGGCCCAGCCCCGGTCGTCCAGGTACAGCCGGTCCGGCGGACAGGGCGGGGTGCCGAGCGAGGCGCCCGCGCGCCCCGCCTCGATCCGCGCCTCGTAGTGATCGGCGACCATCTCCGCGCGGGCGGCGCGGGCGGCCTCGACCTGGTCGTCCAGCGTGACGGGGGCGCCCGGCAGATAGTCGAACAGCGTCTCCATCGCGCCGTGGAACAGCGGGGCCCAGTGCTCCATGCCCTGGTGCTTCCGCCCCTCGCTGACGGCGGTGTAGAGCGGGTCGTCCAGCCGCGGCGCGCCGAACAGCTCGCGGTACTGCGTGCGAAAGCGCTGGATCGAGGCGTCGTCCAGCAGCACCTCGGACGCGGGCGCCAGCTCGACGCGCTTGATCCGCGCCTGGGTGCGCTGGGTCGAGGGGTCGAAGCGGCGCGCGGTTTCCAGCACGTCGCCGAAGAAATCCAGCCGCACAGGCGTCTTACGCCCCGGGGGAAAGATATCGATGATCCCGCCGCGGACGGCGTAGTCGCCCTTCTCGGTGACGGTCGAGGCGCGGTTGAAGCCCATGCGCGCCAGCCAGCGGGTCAGGCCCTCGACCTCGACCCGGCGGCCGACGCGGCCCACGAAGCTCGCCTCCTGCAGCACGGCGCGGGCGGGCACCTTCTGGGTGGCGGCGGTGACGGTGGTGACGATCACCGCCGGCGCCTCGGGCGGGGTATGCGCCAGGCGCGCCAGCGTCGCCATCCGCCGGGCCGCGATCTCGGGGTTGGGCGAGACGCGGTCGAACGGCAGACAGTCCCAGGCCGGAAAGTCGAACACCGCCAGGCCCGGCGCCCAGATCGCCAGCGCCTCGCGCAGGGCGGCGGCGCGGGTGTCGTCGCGCGCGACATGGATCACCGGCCCGCCGGCGCGTTCAGCGAGCTCGGCGACAAGCTTGGCGTCGTAACCCTCCGGCGCGCCGCCGACGGCCACCCGCCCCGGTTTCAGCGGATCGTGCTTGTTCACGGCGGCGCAGGTAGCCCGTGGCGCGGGGCGCCGCAAGACCCTCGCGACCCGCCAAGGGTCGCAGACCGCTCAGGCCGAGAGCGCGAAGCTGCCGGGCGGGGGAAGCGGCTCGGCCGCGCGCATGGCCGCCAGCCCGTCGGCCCAGGCGGCACCGAGCACGGTACAGGCGGCGGCATCGGGCAGCACGCCGCCCTCGGCACCGCGCAACAACAGTCCCGCCACCGCCTCGGCCCGCAGGAAGCCCAGGCTGCCCGCCATGCCCTTCAGCGCGTGCAGCGCAGCACCCGCCGCCGCCACGTCGCCGGCCTGTTGGGCCGCGTCCAGCGCCGTCAGGCGCATGGTGCCGTCCTCCTCGGCGCTGGTCAGCAGCACCCCGTACAGCACCGTGTCGTCGGCCACGATCGGGCCCAACACGGCGGCGTCGAACAGCGGCGACGCCGCCGCGGCAGCGAGATCGGCAGAATGGTCGTGATGCGGCATAGGCCCCCCTTTCGCGCCCGTCGGGCACGACGCCGTGCGGCATTAGAAGATGAAGTCGCCTTCGCTGATGCGGGCGATGTCGACGTCGGCCAGCACGATGCGGCCGTCGTCGGGCGTGGTGATCACCACCGAGCTATCGATCTGGCTGATCGACAGGTCCCCATACCCGTTGACCAGGTCGTGGCCGCTGAAATCCAGCTTCTCCAGCACGGGGTTGTAGTCGAGCAGGCGGTCCTCCTGAAAGCCGAAGCGGAACACGAAGGTGTCGCGCCCCGGCCCGCCCAGGATCCGGTCTTCGCCCGGGCCGCCCTCGATACGGTCGTCGTCGAAATCGCCGCGCAGCACGTCGTCGCCCGGCCCGCCGGTGACGATATCGTTGCCGCGCCAGGCGAAGATCGTGTCGTTGCCGGCGCCGCCGTGCACCGTGTCGTCGCCCTCGCTGGTCTTGAGCACGTCGTCGCCGCTCTCGCCCCAGACGAGATCGTCGCCGGTGCCCGAGAGCACGGTGTCGTCGCCGGTGCCGGCCTGCACTTCGTCGTTGCCGTCGGCGGTCTTGACCACGTCGGCGCCGCCGCCGCCCAGCACCATGTCGTCGAAGCTGCCGGTGGTCACCCGGTCGTTGCCGTCGGCCGCGTCGATCACCACGGCGCGGTCGCGCTGGATGATCGTATCGTTGCCGAGCGTGCCCTCAAGCTCGCCCTCGGTCTCGTCGCCGACGATGCGCTGGCCCTGGTCGACGGCGTCCTGCGCGCGGGCGTCCAGCTTGACGTTGTCGCCCGCGATCACCGCGGTGGCGGCCACGGCCCCCACCATATCGCCGCCCTCGAAGGTCACGCTGTAGGTGCCGTCGGGCAGGTCCAGCCGGTAGCCGCCGCTGTCGTAGGTCGTGGTCGCAAAGGCGCCGCTGTTGCCGACGGCGCGCACGGTCACCCCGGCCAACCCCTCGCCGATGTCATAGAAGCCATCGCCGTCGGCGTCGTCGATCGCCACGCCGGTCAGCGCCGCCAGCGTGCCGGCGCGGGTGCCGAAGTGCTGCGTGTTGACGCCCGGGCCCACGCCGAAGACCGCGGGATTGACCGCGACATGGCCGATCCCGACCTCGGTATAGGTGGGCGACAGGATGCTGTTGCGGTGGCCCGCCGGGCTCTGGATCCCGCCCGGCCCGTTGCCCCAGTCGATGTAATAGGCTGCGTGGCCATAGAGCACGTCGATCGCGTACGCGAACACGTTCTCGGCCAGCTGCGTCCAGCCGGTGTAGCCGGCCTGGGTGATGCGCTCGCCCAAGCCCGGCTCGCCCGGCAGGTTGTGCGACTGCTCCCCGAACTCGATCATCAGGATCGTGTGGCCATAGGCCGATTGGGCCAGCGCCTCGGACCAGGCCAGCGGCGCGGCCGCGCCCACGCCCACGAGCTGGCTGTAGAGCAGGTCGATATCGACGTCGAAGAAGTCGAGCGCGGCGGTGATGTTCTCCTGCACCGCGGTGCCGGCGGCAGGGTCGGCGATCAGCCGGTCCAACTCGCCCGCAGGGTCGGCGCGGGCGCGGTTGATCAGTTCGACGAAGAGCTGTTCTTCGGCTGTCGGCGCACGCATCCGCTGATCCCCACCACCCTCGTGACGGGGCCGGGTATCGCGCTCAAAGGCTGACGATCGGTTTCAAATCGAGGTAAATCGATGCAAAATGGTCTTTTTCACGCACGCTCGGCGCGGCAAGGGCGGTATAGCGCCCCCGCCGTTCAGATCCCGTTCACGCGCTCGTCAGAAAGCGGCAAGGGCGGCGAAGTCGATGCTCTCGAAGTAGCGCTCCAGGGCGTCCTCGGCCGCGGTGCCGCTCATCTGGATCAGAAAGCGGTTGTTCACCATGGCCATCAGCTCGCCGTCGCCCGTCATGATCACGCGCTGGCCGGCGATGCGCCTCAGCTCGCCGCCCGAGGCGGCCAGCATCGCGGGGTTCGACAGCATCGGTGCCAGCGAGGCGACCATCGGGTTGTCGGCCATGATTGTCAGATCCACCGTGCCCGTCGGGCCGCGGTAAAAGCGCTGCGCGACCAGGCCGCCACCGAATATCGCGGCCATGCCCTGCGCGCTGCCGTCACCGTCCTCGGCGGTCCAGCCGGGCAGAGGATCGGGCAACAGGCTGCTCAAATCCTGAGCCTTCTGTTGCTCCAACAGGCCCGTGGCGAACGACGCTTCCTCGGCCGCCGTCTTCACGTCGCCGGCGCGATAGGCGTCCAGCGCCGCCTGCAGCGCGTCCTCGATCGGGTCGGCGGCGGCGGGGCCTGCCGCCAGCGCAGCGGCGAGGAGGGCCGCGATCCAAGCAGGCGTGGTCGTGGGGCGGCGGAACATCGTCTCTCTCCGTCTCTGCGTCTGGCGGGCGTCGGGCCGGCGATGTAACGGCCGGCCGAGCCGCTGCCGTTGCGGCAGGGGAGCGCTATCACACTTCGTCGACGGCTTCGACGCCCGGGACGTCCTTCAGCATGCCGCGGATCTCGGGGCCGGTCGGATAGCGGCCGGGCAGCGCGATCTCGACCTCGCGGCCCTGTTCGGGCCAGGCGATGACCAAGCTGACCTTGCCCTGCCCGCGGCGCTGGGCGACCTGGGCGCGGAGGGCCGCGCCATAGCTGCCGGCGCCGGGCAGGCCCTGGGTCGCGCCACCCGGCCGGGCGGCCGCGGCCTTGGCGCCGATCTCCAGCCGGCGACGGACCGAGAACGCCGCCGCCTCGTCCGCTAGGTAGACGCGCAGGCCCGTCTCGCTGCTGACCACCGCGTCGATGGGCGTGAGGCTGCGCAGGCGCAGGCGCCCGCCCCCCTCGGCCCCCTCGCTCTCGACCGCCAGCACCAGGTTGGTGCCGGGGGTCAGGTGCGGCTCGGCCTCGGCCAGGGCTTCGGAGAAGGCCATCACCTCGTACCCGCCCGAGGGGTCCGAGAATTGCAGATAGGCGAACCGGTTGCCCTTGGCGGATTTGCGCACCTGCACGCCCGTCAGCGTGCCGGCGATGCGCGCGACGCCGCCCTGCTCGCCGAACCGGTGCTGGAAGCGCGCGTGGCTGATCACACCGTCGCGGCGCAGCGCCTCGCCGTAGACGTCCAGCGGGTGGCCCGAGAGGTAGAAGCCCACGGCCGCGTGCTCCTCGGCCAGCCGTTCGGTGGGCAGCCACCCCTCGGGGCTGGGCAGCCGCGGCGGGGGCAGCGCGTCGCCGCCGCCGAACAGCGAGGCCTGGCCCGACGCCGCCTCGGCCGCCGAGGCGGCGGAATAGTCGATCAGCGCGTCCAACGCGGCCACCGCCCGGCCGCGGTTCGGCTCTAGTGCGTCGAAGGCGCCGGCGCGGGCCATCATCTCCAGCGCCCGCTTGCCCACGGCCTTGAGCTCGACCCGGCGGGCCACGTCGAACAGGTCGCGGAAGGTCCCGCCCTCGGCCCGCGCGGTCTCGATCAGGCGCATCGCCTCGACGCCCACGCCCTTGAGCGCACCGAGCGCGTAGAGGATGCGCCCCTCCTGCACCGCGAACCGGGCTTCGGAGCGGTTGATGCAGGGGGCCAGCACCTCGATGCCGAGACGGCGCGCCTCTTGGACGAACGCGTTCAGCTTGTCGGTGAGGTTGAGGTCCAGGTTCATGACGGCGGCCATGAACTCGACCGGGTGGTTCGCCTTCAGCCACGCGGTCTGATAGCTGACCAGGCCATAGGCCGCCGCGTGGCTCTTGTTGAAGCCATAGTTGGCGAACTTGTCCAGCAGGTCCCAGACTTCCTGCGCCTTGGCCCGGTCGACGCCGTTTTCGGCCGCGCCCGCCATGAATTTCGGCCGCTCGGCGTCCATCGCGGCCTGGATCTTCTTGCCCATCGCGCGGCGCAGCATGTCGGCGCCGCCCAGGCTGTAGCCCGCCATGCGCCGGGCGATCTCCATCACCTGTTCCTGGTAGACGATGATGCCCTGGGTCTCGTCCAGGATGGGGTCGATCAGCGGGTGGATGCCGGCGCGCGGGCGGCGCCCGTTCTTGACGTCGCAGTAGACGGGGATGTTCTCCATCGGGCCCGGGCGGTAGAGCGCGACCAGGGCAACGATATCCTCGATGCACGTCGGCTGTAGCTGGCGGAGCGCGTCGCGCATGCCGGCCGATTCCACCTGGAACACGCCCACCGTGTCGGCCCGGCCGTAGAGCGCGTAGGTCGCGCCATCGTCGAGCGGGATGGCGCCGATATCCAGCTCCACGCCCCGGCGTTTCAACAGGTCGACGGCGTTCTGGATCACCGTCAGGGTCTTCAGGCCCAGGAAGTCGAACTTGACCAGGCCCGCCTGATCGACCCACTTCATGTTGTATTGGGTCGCCGGCATGTCGGACTTGGGATCGCGGTACAGCGGCACCAACTCGACCAGCGGCCGGTCGCCGATCACCACCCCCGCGGCGTGGGTCGAGG
>JBCCMW010000059.1:0-14510 GCA_039026175.1 Pseudomonadota bacterium | reverse complement strand
GGGCCCGCGACGGCGCGATGCCGGGCACCGATCCCGGTGGCCGCTCTGAACGCCAGCCGCGCAGCGCGCCAACGCCCCGGCGCGGTGCCCCAATCCAGGCGACCGCAGCGTCGGCCATCCCCGACCGATCCGCTGCATCCGGCGCTGGAGGACCGGACCCTGGCCGTTCGGCGGATGCAAAGGGGCCCGGCGATGCGCGCCCGGGCCCGGCGGCGCCCGTTGCGGCATCGCCGACAACGGTGTCGACCACCCCTTCGGCGGCTTCGTCGGCTTCGTTGGGCGCCGGCCGGTCCGGCGCGCTCACGACAGCCTCGCTCGGCGCCTACCGGGCGCCGGCCGGACGCACCGGCCCGCGGCCGGGCGCACGGCCCCTACACACACATACAACACACGACGCCTCCCTGATGGGACGTCGCGAGCTTCGAAGGTCAGGCTTAACCGCGACTGAACGCGTCGGTGGCAATGGCGGACCCGTGCGGCTCGCGAGGCCCCGCGGCAGAGCCGCGATCAGCGCGCCATGGCGGCGACGAACCGGTCGAACAGGTACAGGCTGTCGCGCGGGCCGGGGCTCGCCTCGGGATGCTGCTGAACCGAAAACACGGGGCGGTCGCGCAGGCGCAGGCCGCAGTTGGAGCCGTCGAACAGCGACACGTGGGTCTCGGCCGCCTCGGCCGGCAGGCTGGCGGCATCGACCGCAAAACCGTGGTTCATCGAGGTGATCTCGACCTTGCCGGTCTCGACATCCTTGACCGGGTGGTTCGCGCCGTGGTGGCCGTGGTTCATCTTCACCGTCCGCCCGCCGAGCGCGAGGCCGAGCAGCTGGTGGCCAAGGCAGATGCCGAAGACCGGCAGACCGCGCGCGAGCACGCCCTGGATCATCGGCACGGCGTAGGTGCCCGTTGCGGCCGGATCGCCCGGACCGTTGGACAGGAACACGCCGTCGGGCGCGTGGGCCAGCACGTCCTCGGCGGTCGCGGTCGCGGGCACCACGGTCACCCGGCAGCCGGCCGAGGCGAGGGCGCGCAGGATGTTGCGCTTGGCGCCGAAATCGACGGCCACGACATGGGCGCGCGGGCGGTCCTGGCGGGCAAACCCCTCGCCCCACGCCCACTGCTGCTGGTCCCAGTCATAGGTCTGGCGGGTGCAGACCTCGCGCGCCAGGTCCAGCCCTTCGAGCCCCGGAAAGCCCTGGGCGGCGCGCACCAAGTCGCCCTCGTCGAACCGGCCCTCGGGGTCGTGGGCGATGGCGACATGGGGCATGCCGCGCGCGCGGATCAGCCGGGTCAGCCGCCGAGTGTCGACCCCGGCCACGCCGATGCGACCCGTGCGCGCCAGCCAGCGGTCCAGCCCCTCGTGCGCGCGCCAGTTGGCCGGGGCGGTGACGTCGAGCCGGACGACCAGGCCGCGGGCATGGGGCTCGGGCGCCTCCTCGTCCTCGGGGTTGGCGCCGACGTTGCCGATGTGGGGGAAGGTAAAAGTGATGATCTGCCCGGCATAACTCGGGTCGGTCATGATCTCCTGATACCCGGTCATCGCGGTGTTGAAGCAGAGCTCGCCCACGGCCACGCCGGTCGCGCCGAAGCCGCGGCCGCGGACCACGGTACCGTCGGCGAAGGCGATGCAGGCGGTCGCGGTCATGGCGCTCACGGCGGGCTCCTCTGCGGCGGGAGGGCGGCATGCGCGCCGCCCCGCCGGCACGGCCGCGCCCCTGTGCATGGCGGCACGGCCGCGCCCTCGTGCACGCCGGCACGGCCGCGCCCCTGCGCACGCAGGCATCGGGGCGGGCCGGCGCCGGCGGACATGCCGCAGCGTCCGCCCGCCATCCGGGCCGGCGGCGGCAAGCTAAGCCTGTGCCCGCTCGCCGTCAACGCGGACTTTTACAAGCAATTTCAGTGGTTTGACAAAGTGCTATCTCGCTTGCCCGATGACACCGCGCAGAGTAGCGTCGCGCGACAGAAGGCCAATGAAGAGATTCTGCGTGTCCTCGATCACCACCCGCTTGGAAGCCGCCCTGGTCGCCGCCGGAGAAACCGACGACGACGTGCGCGCCTGTACGCTGCGTCTGATGTTGGCCGCCGTGCGCGACCGCGAGGCCCAGGCCAGCAGCGATGAGGGCGTCGTCGCGCTGGAGGGGGCGGCGCTGCGCGATCTGCTGAGCTCGATGGTGCGACAGCGCGAGCGCTCGATCCGCGAGTACGAGGAGCAGGGCCACGCCGACATGGCCGAACGCGAGCGCGACGAGATCGCGGTGATCAAAAGCTTCCTGCCCAAGCCGATGACGCGCGACGAGACGGATGCGGCGGTCGCCAAGGCGATCGAGGCCACGGCCGCCCGTTCGATCCGCGACATGGGTCGGGTGATGGGCCACCTGCGCGAGAACTATCCGGGCCGCATCGATTTTTGCGAAGCCGGGGCCCGGGTCAAGGCAGCGCTGGGCTGAACGCGACGCGCTCGGCAGAATGCGCTAGTCTCCCGGCCGAAGGGAGCGTAAGCATGAACCAGGCGTTTCACGAGATCCGCGCCGGCGCGAGCTACCAGGACGTGCGCGACGCGCCGCCAAACATGGTCGCCGAATTGGTGGCGGGGCGCCTGCACCTGCAGCCGCGCCCGGCCTCGCGCCATGCCCGGGCGACCTCGGTCCTGGGGATCGAGATAGGCGGGCCGTTCGACCGCGGTCGTGGCGGCCCCGGCGGCTGGTGGATCATCGACGAGCCCGAGCTTCACCTGGGCGGGGACGTGCTCGTCCCGGACTTGACCGGCTGGCGGCGTACGCGCATGCCGGCGTTTCCGGATGTCGCGGGCTTCAGCCTGGCGCCGGATTGGGTGTGCGAGGTGCTCTCGCCCTCGACCCGGCAATTCGATCTGACCGAGAAGCGCGCCGCCTATGCGCGCGAGGGCGTGGGCCACCTGTGGTTCGTGGACCCCGGGGCGCGGACGCTGGAGGTCTTTGCCGCCCACGCCGGCAGCTGGGCGCTCGTGGCGGCGCTCAAGGACGACGAGCCCGTGCGCCAGCCGCCGTTCGACGCGGTGGACCTGCCACTGGGCGCGCTTTGGGCCGGCTGACGCCGCCACGGTCGGCACGGAGCGGCGAAACGACCCTTGGGCTGCCGGCCGCCGTGGCGTAGCTGTGCCCAGCGACCAGCCGCGCGACCGGGAGCGCCCGCTATGCCCACCATGACCTGCGTCGAGGATTTCCGGCAGCTCTACCGCCGGCGCGTGCCCAAGATGTTTTACGATTATGTCGAGACCGGGTCCTACACCGAGAGCACGTTCCGCCGAAACGAGACAGACTTTCAGCGCATCCAGATCCGCCAGCGCGTGGGCGTGGACATCTCGACCGTCGCGACCGCCACCACGCTGGCGGGCGAACCGGCGGCGATGCCGGTCGCCTTTGCCCCCGTCGGCATGCTGGGCGTGCAGCACGCGGGCGGCGAGATCGCGGTGGCGCGCGAGGCGCGCGACTTCGGCGTGCCCTTCATCCTGTCGACGATGTCGATCTGCTCGCTCGAACACGTGGCCGAGGCGACGGGCACGCCCTTTTGGTTCCAGCTCTATGTGGTCAAGGACCGCGACTTCGTGCGCGACCTGATCCACCGGGCCAAGGCCGCGGGCTGCACGCGGCTGGTGGTGACGATGGATCTGCCGGTACTGGGCCAGCGGCACAAGGACGTCAGGAACGGGCTGTCGCTGAAGCCCAGTCTGCGCGCATTGCTGAGCATGGCGGCGCGGCCGGGCTGGGCGTTGCGGATGGCCCGTTCGCCCTACCGCGGCTTCGGCAACGTGATGGGCCACGCCAAGGGGGTCGACGATCTGGACAGCCTGCTGGTCTGGGCCCGCGAACAGGTCGACCCCGCACTTACCTGGCGCGACATCGAGTGGATCCGGCGCGAGTGGGACGGCGAGATCATCCTGAAGGGCATCCTGGACGTCGAGGACGCGCGCATCGCCGCGGATCTGGGCGCGCGGGCGATCGTGGTGTCGAACCACGGCGGCCGGCAGCTGGACGGTGCGGGGAGCACGATCCGCTGGCTGCCGCGCATCGCCGATCAGGTCGGCGATCGGCTCGAGCTGTTGGTCGACAGCGGTGTGCGCACAGGCATGGACATCTTCCGCGCCCGCGCGCTGGGGGCCTCGGGCGTGCTGCTGGGCCGGGCCATGGTCTATGCGCTCGGTGCCATGGGCGCAGCCGGCGTGCGCCAGCTGCTGGGCATCCTGCACAAAGAGCTGACCACCACCGCGGGCCTGGCCGGGCGCACGGACGTGGCCGAGATCGTGCGCACCGACGTGTTCGAGCCCCCGCTGCGCAACGATTGGTGAGCGCCCGGACGCGGAACCAGAGCCGTGGGCCCGAGGGTGCGGTGCGGGCACCCTCGGGCCGCGGCCCGGCTTGCCGTGGCACCCCCCATCGGCTACCCCGCGCGCGTCCCTGCAGGGTGCCAGCCGCCCGCCCGCGCCGGAGAGGCCCATGGCCGACAAAAAGCCGAAAAAGCAGCCGCGCCCGCGCGCCGAGCCGCCCCGCGGCTTTCGCGACTATTTCGGTGCCGAGGTCACGCGCCGCCAGGCCATGCTGGACCGCATCACCGCCGTCTACCGGCTTTGGGGGTTCGAGCCGCTGGAGACCTCGGCCGTCGAGACGGTGGAGGCGCTGGGCAAGTTCCTGCCCGACACCGACCGCCCGAACGAGGGCGTGTTCGCCTTCCAGGACGAGGACGACACCTGGCTGGCGCTGCGCTACGATCTGACCGCGCCGCTGGCCCGCGTGTTCGCCGAACACCGCCAGACCATCGCCACGCCGTACCGCCGCTACGCCACCGGCCCGGTCTGGCGGAACGAGAAGCCTGGCCCCGGGCGGTTTCGCCAGTTCTACCAGTGCGATGCCGATACCGTGGGCACCGGCTCGGTCGCCGCGGACGCCGAGATCTGCATGATGCTGGCCGACGCGCTGGAGGCTGCGGGCATCGCGCCCGGCGACGTCGCGATCCGGCTCAACAACCGCAAGATCCTGAACGGCATTCTGGCGCGCGTCGCGCCCGACGCGGACGAGGAGACCGCGGCCGCGGTCCTGCGCACGCTGGACAAGCTGGACAAGGCCGGGCCCCAGGGCGTGCGCCAACTGCTGACGACCGGGCGCAAGGACGCCTCGGGCGCGTTCATTGCCGGCGTCGGGCTGGACGGCCCACAGGCAGACGCGTTCCTGGCCTTCCTGCAGGCCCGGCGCGGCGACAACGCAGCGACTTTGGACGAGCTTCGCCGCGTCGTGGGCGATGCCGAGGGCCCGGGCCTGGAGGGGGTCGAGGAGCTCTCGACCATCGCGTCGCTGATGGCGTCCCAGGGCTACGGCGATCGGGTGATCGTCGACCCGTCGGTGGTGCGCGGGCTGGGCTATTACACCGGCCCCGTGATGGAGGCGGAGCTGACCTTCGAGATCGTCGACGAGGACGGCCGGCCGCGGCAGTTCGGCTCGGTCGCGGGCGGCGGGCGCTACGACGATCTGGTCAAGCGCTTCACCGGCCATGCGGTCCCCGCGGTCGGCGTGTCGATCGGCGTGGATCGGCTGCTGGCCGCGCTCGACGCCACGGGCCGCCACCGGGCGGGCGAGGCCGAGGGCCCCGTCGTCATCCTGGCGTTGGAGCGCGAGGGCATGGCCCGCTACCAGGCGATGGCCGCCGAGCTCCGCGCCGCCGGCATCCGGGCCGAGGTGTTCATGGGTGCCGGCACCAACATGGGCAAGCAGCTCAAGTACGCGGACCGGCGCGGCGCCCCCATCGCGGTGATCGAGGCGGCCGAGGAGCGCGCCCAGGGCATCGTGCAGCTCAAGGACCTGGTGCTGGGCGCGCGGCTTTCGGCCGAGATCGAGACGCGCGAGGCCTGGGCCGAGCAACCCGCCCAGCGCGCCGTGCCCCGGGGCGATCTGGTGACCGCCGTCAGCGCCATGCTGGCGGGCCAGGCCGGCGCGCCCGAGCCCGCCTGACGCCGCCGTCCGCGCGATGAGCATCGCCGACACCAGCTATCCCGGCGCCGGCACCGGGTGGGACGCGGCGGGCGGCGCGCGCCACGGCCCCGCCTTGGCCGAGGTCGAGGCCGTGCTCGAGCGTCTGGCCACCATCGCCCAAGCCGCCGGCTACCGCACCGTCGCGCCGCCGCACCTGTTCCCCGCCGAGCTGATGCTGGACCTCTACGGCGAGGACGTGCGCGGCCGCGCCTTTCTGGTCCCGGCGGGTGGGGGACAGGAGTTGTGCCTGCGTCCGGACTTTACCGTGCCCGTCGCCATGGCGCACGGCGCCCAGGGCTGGGCCCGCCCGGCCAAGTACGCCTATCGCGGCCCGGTGTTCCGCCGCCAGGAGCCGGGCGCCGGCCGCCCGATCGAGTATCTGCAGGCGGGCATCGAGCATATCGGCGCGCTGGACCCGGCAGCGGCCGAGGCGCAGGTGCTGTCGCTGACGCTGCAGGGGCTGGAGGCGATCGGGGCCAGCGACACCCGGGTGCTGACCGGCGATCTGGGCATCGTGTTCGCGCTGTTGGACGCGCTGGCGATGCCGGCGTGGCTGCGCGCGCGGCTGCGGCGCCACATCTGGCGCCCTGCCCGGTTCCAGGCGGTCCTGGCCGAGGCGCGGCTGGCAGCCCCCGACCCGACGCCCCGCCGCCGGGCGCTGTTGGCGGCCGCTGCGGCAGGCGCGGACGCCTTGGACACCTATCTGGCCGCGGCGGGCGAGACCGTCGGTCTGCGCGACACCGACGAGATCGCCGCGCGCCTCGCCGCGTTGGCCGAGGCCGCGTCCGATGCCCCGGCGCTCAGCCCCGAACAGGCGGGGCTGATCGAGGCGGTGCTGGCGCTGTCGGGCGAGGCGGGCGACGTGCTGTCGGCGCTGCGCGATCTCTGTGTCGGGGCCGGGCTGGACCTCTCGGGCGCGCTGGACGCATTCGAGCGGCGGCTCGATGCGATGAACCGCGCGGGCCTGGACGGCGAGGCCCTGCCCTTCGACGCCGATTTCGGACGGACGCTGGAATACTACGACGGCTTCGTGTTCGAGGTCACGGCCGAGGGGCGCGAGGGTCTGCCCCCGCTGGCCGGCGGCGGGCGTTACGACAGCCTGACCGTCCGGCTGGGTGCGGCGCGCCCGGTGCCGGCCGTCGGTGCGATGATCCGGCCCGAGGCGGCGATGGCCGCGCGCGGGCCAGGGACCGCCCCCGCCGGCCGCGCACCGATACCCCAGGCGGCCTTTGCCCAGCCGATGCGCGCGCCCACACGGGTGCTGCCCTCGGGCGACCTGGTGCTGGCCCTGCCCTCCAAGGGCCGGCTGCAGGCGGACACGATCGACTGGTTCGCCGCCCGCGGCATCGCCATCCGCCGCTCGGGCGCGGGGCGCGAATACGCGGCCGAGGCGGACGGCGTACCCGGCCTTTCGGTCGCCATGCTCTCGGCCGGCGAGATCCCGGCGGCGCTGGAGGCCGGGACCGTGCACCTGGGCGTCACCGGCGAGGACTTGATCGACGAGCGCATCGCCCACTGGCGGCGCCGGGTGACGCGCGCCACGGCCATGGGCTTTGGCCGCGCCGACCTGATCGTCGCCGTGCCCGCCTGGTGGGCCGACGTCGAGACGATGGCGGACCTGGACGAGGCGGCCGAGCGGTTCCGCGCCGTCCACGGCCACCCGCTGCGCATCGCCACCAAGTACCATAACCTGACGCGGCGGTTCTTCCGCGACCGGGGCGTCGCCGACTACCGCATCGTCGACAGCCAGGGCGCCACCGAGGCCGCCCCCAAGAACCACAGCGCCGAGGCGCTGGTCGATATCGCCTCGTCGGGCGAGACGCTGCGCGCCAACCATCTGCGCGTGCTGCAAGACGGGCGGATCATGCGCTCGCAGGCCTGCCTGTTCGTCAGCCACGCGGCGCGCTGGTCACCCTCGGCCGAGGCCGCTGCCGCGGCGGTCGGCGCGCGGCTGGGAGCAAACATGGCAAGACCATGACAGGGCGCGCTTTCCGGCACTGTTAACGATTTAGCAACAGGGGCCCAAGTTTTTCGTTCTATTGCGCAAATCCAGCCTAAAAGCCGACACAGCCCATGCCTATACAGAGCGTGTCACCGAGTGGTGATCGCGTTGAGGGTGTTGTGTACAGGGAGCGGCGCTGCTGCCAGCCGGGCACAGGGACCAAGCGTAGTTTTCCCGCTTTACTGGTTAGGGCGCGTCGCATGTCGTGACGCGCCTTTTCCGTGTCCACCGTCGGTGTGGAGAGGCGTCAGGGCGCACCGGTGTACACAGTGCGCCCCACAGCCATGCGCCAGAGTGTTGGGTCGGGCGCTGCCTGCCGGGCGTGTCTTCAATGCCATGACATTCGTTAACGATGCGTAAAAATGGGCCGAAAACCGCCCTTATAACGCGCGATACCGGGGCAACCTGGGGTTGTCGGTAGTCGATCAAGACCTTTGCAGCGCCAGAACCGGACAGTGCCCTGCCGACAGGTTCGGCGTGTCATCCGCGTCATCCCCCTGATCCCACGGGAAAATGCGACGTGCCACCGTCCCGACAGGCAAACACGCCAGTTGCGCGCGGCCCTCGGAAAGTTAACGCCTTGGACCGGGCCGGTGCCTTCCTGACAAGCCACAACAATGTCCCAACCATGAAGGCCCAGAATGGCGCCCGAAACGGCGCCTATGTCGCCGGTTCATCTGCGAAACTCGGTGGTCGATCGTCCTGGACGGCACGCTTGTCGCCGCCTTCGGTCCGACACTCGAAACCGATCGCTGCGCGCCACGATCCGATCCAGCCGCCTGCTCGCCCGATCTCGCGGGGATTGGGGCGTCGTCCGCCTCGGCCAAGCGCTGTGGCGGGGTGTCCGGCGCACAGCACGCCAGCTACCGCTGCGCGAAGCCGGGCCGGTGGGTGCCGCGCGATCACGGATCCGTGAGCCGTCGCCGCCTTAACGGGGCGTTCACCCCGATGGCGCCGCTGCGGCGGGGTCAAATCGGGCGGCGCTGCGACAGAGCAGCGGTCAGCGTGCCTTCGTCCAGGTAGTCGAGCTCGCCGCCCACCGGCACGCCACGCCCGAGCGCGGTGACCGTCGCACCGGTGTCCTCGAGATAGTCCTGCACCACATGGGCCGTCGTCTGGCCGTCCACCGTGGCGGGCAGCGCCAGAATGACCTCGCGGACCCCTTCCTCGACCACACGCGCGGCCAGGGCGGGGATGCGCAGCGTCTCGGGCGTCACGCCGTCCAACGCCGAGAGCAGGCCGCCCAGCACCTGGTAGCGGCCCTGGAATGCGGCCGAGCGCTCGATGGCCCACAGATCGCCCACGTCGCGGACCACGCAGAGCCGCGTGACATCGCGCGTGGGGTCGGTGCAGATCCGACAGCGCGGCCCGGTGCCCAGGTTGCCGCAGGTCTGGCACACCTGGACGGTGTCGCGCACCTCGGTCAGCGCATCGACCAGCGGGTCGAGCAACCGCTCGCGCCGGCGCACCATGGCCAGCACCGCGCGACGGGCCGAGCGGGGACCGAGGCCGGGCAGCTTGCCGATCACCTCGATCAGCCGCTCCAGGGCGCGGTCGTCGTTGCGCCCGTCGGCGCCGTCGCCTGCATCGGGCCCGTCGGTCGCATCGGTCATGCCGCGCGGCCCACGATGCCGGTCAGGCAGCCCACGGCGCCCGCGGCCTTGCGAAGCTCGTGCATCGGGGTCTCGACCGCCTCGATACCCAGGTCGCGGTACAGGGCTGCCATGGCGGGAACGCCGCCCGGCATCAGGATGCGGCGCGGGCCCAGCGTGACGACGTTGAGCCCGGTGTTGATCGCCGTCTCGCCCAGCGCCGGATCGGGCGCTGCGACCGCATAGCCGGCGTCCTGCAACAGCCCGACCAGCCGGTGCGGCGTGCGCCGGGGCCAGGCAATGGCCAGATCGCGGTCCACAATGCGGCAAACGCCCATCAGGTGCATCGTGCCCCAGGCCAGATCCACACGCTCTAACACCGCGCCGACGTTGGCGAGCAGGCCCTCGATCTGCTCGGCCGCCTCGTCGTTGGTGCGCGGGCCGATGCCGATCACCGCGCGGTCGGGGGCCAGCCACATCAGGTCCGCGCCCTCGAACGTGGCGCGGCCGACCATGCTGCCCAGGATCGGCACCCGCGCGGCGGCGAGGGCTGCAGCCACGGCCACCTCCTCGCCCGCCCGCACGGCCGAAGCGGGGCGCGCCAGGATCGCACCCTCGGGCGTCATGGCAAAGAGATCGGCACAGAACATCGCGTTGGGGTGCGTGGTCGAGGGCGGCATCTCGATCACCTCGACCCCCGCCGCGCGATAGGCGTCGGCCAGCGCCGCATGCTCCTCGGCCGCGCGCACCGGGTCGACAGGCGCCAGGACCTGTGCGGCGTCTGGGTCGGCGGCGGCGTTGGCCAGCGCCGGGCCGGGCGGCGCCAGCAGCACACGCGTCAGCGGCGCATATTCGGCGGCCACGCCGGCGACCGACCAGGGCCCGGCGCCGCGCATCTCGGCACGGTGGCTGAGGCTGCGGGGCTGCCAGCCGGCACCGCCATAGGCGGCGGCCGAGGGACTGGGCGCCGGCGCGTCCAGCCCCGCGTCTGGCCCCGCGTCTGGCCCAGCGTCGGGCCCCGCGTCGGGCCCGGTGCTCCCGCGAGCGTCGGAGCCGGGCTGCTGGCGAAGGCGCGGTGCGAGGTCCGGCTTTGCGCCCGACGCGACCGGCGATCCGTCGTCGGCCATGCTCAGCCGAACGGGTTCTTCATGCCCGGCGGCAGCGGCATGCCCTCGGTCACCTTGGCCATCTCGTCCGCGGCGGCCTCGCGCGCCTTGCCCAGCGCATCGTTCACCGCGGCGACGATCAGGTCCTCGACCACGGCGCGGTCCTCGCTGCCGTCGACCAGGCTCGGGTCCACGGCCAGTCGCTTGAGCTGGCCTTGCCCGGTGGCCGTGGCGCGCACCATGCCACCGCCCGAGCTCCCCTCGACCTCGATCTCCGCGACGCGCTCCTTGGCCTCGGCCAGCTTCTGCTGGATTTCGCCCGCCTTGCTCATGAGCGACGCCATGTCGCCGATGCCCTTGAACATCCCGCTCTCCCGATAGTCCCGTGCCGGTCGCGGCGCGGGCGCCTCAGTCTTGGTCGTCGCCGCCGTCGTCTTCGTACAGCGGCGCGTCGGCGGCGGCCAACGTGTCGTCGCCGTCGCCAAAGCCCATGTCGTCCGCCCGGTCGGCTGCGTCCAGGGCCTCGGCCGCCGCGCGTGCCGCGCCCAGGGGACGCAGCGCCGCGATCTCGGCCCCGGGAAAGGCAGCGAGGACGGCGGCGACCAGCGGGTGACCCACCGCCTCGGCCCGCAGTCGCTCGTCCTCGGCCTGCCGGATCTCGCCGAGGGTGGCGCCGCCGGGCCCGCGGGCCAGCACGACGGACCAGCGGGTGCCGGTCACGTGCGTGAGGCCTGCGCCCAGGCGGCCGGCGAGATCGGCGGGCGCGCCGTCCGCGAGCCGGGCCTCCAGCAGGCCGTCGCGCAGCCGCACGGGCCGCACATAGGCCGCCAGGTCGTTGGCCAGCAGCAACTCGCCCGCGGTGTTGAGCGCGGCGTGCAAGGGCGCAAGATCGGGCCAGGCAGCCGGGTCCGCGCCGGCGACGGGCGCCGCGGGTTCGTGGATGGGGGTCGGGGCGGGCGACAGTGCCGTCTCGGGCACCAGCGCGGCCGCCGCCCCGCGCCCGATCACCGGGGCCATGGCGGGCGTTGCAATCGCGGGCGGGGCCGTCGCGGGCGGGGCGATCGCGGGCGGGGCCATCGCGGGCGGGGCCATCGCGGGCGGGGCGATGGCGGGTGGGGACGTCGCCAGCGCCACGGTGTCGACGACGCTGCGCGCGACGCCCCCGCCGCTGGTGGCGATCCGGGCGGTCGGCGGTGCGGCGGACGAGCCCGCTTGGGACAGCGCGGGGCTTGCGGCCGGATCGGGGAGCGCCGCTGCGGGGGCAGCGCTCGCGGTCCCGGCCCGTTGCGGCGCCACCGCCGAAGCCGGGTCACGATCCACCGGGGCGCCATCGACCGCTGTGGCCGCGTCCTGGACGCCGTCGACGGGGGTGGCCCCGACCCGGACGTCATCGACCGGGGCACCATCAACCGGGGCACCATCGACCGGGGCACCATCGACCGGGGCACCATCGACCCGCGCACCATCGACCGGGGCACCATCGACGGGGGGGCGCCCGACCGGGGCACCATGGACGGGGGCGCCATCGACCGGGACACTACCGACGGGGGTGGCCCCGACCGGGGCGCCATCGACGGGGGCGCCATCGACGGGGGCACCATGGACGGGGGCGCCGTCGACGGCTGTGGCCCCGACGGGCGGCGCATCGATTGGGGCGGGCGCGGTCTCGCCGGTCAGGCGGGCGACCAGGTCGGCGGGGCTCGGCAGGTCCGAGACGTGGGTCAGGCGGATGATCGCCATCTCGGCCGCCATCCGGGCCGAGGGCGCGCGGCCGACCTCCTCGATCGCCTTCAGCAGCATCTGCCAGGTCCGGGTCAGCACCCGCATCGACAGCCGCCCGGCCAGGTCCGCGCCGCGGCGCCGCTCGTCCGGCGGCAGGGTCGGATCCTCGGCCGTCGCGGGCGCGATCTTGACCATCGAGATCCAGTGCGTGAGCTCGGCCAGGTCCCGGATCACCGCCGCGGCGTCCGCCCCCGCGTCGTGCAACGCGCCAAGGCCCGCCAGGGCCCCGGCCGCGTCGCCGCGCATCACCGCCTCGAACAGGTCGATGGTCGCACCCCGGTCGGCCTGGCCCAGCATGCGGCGCACGGCGTCGGCCTGAACGGTCCCGCTCCCCGCGCCGCCCCCCGCCCCCATCGCGATGGCCTGGTCCAACAGCGACAGCGCATCGCGGACCGACCCCTCGGCCGCGCGGACGATCAGGCTCAGCGCCCCGGGCTCGACCGCCACGCCCTCGGCCTCGGCAATCCCGGCCAGATGGGCCTGCATCCGCTCGGGCTCGATCCGGCGCAGGTCGAAGCGTTGGCAGCGCGACAGCACCGTGACCGGCAGCTTGCGCAGCTCGGTGGTCGCAAACAGGAAGACGACGTGTTCCGGCGGCTCCTCCAGCGTCTTCAACAGCGCGTTGAAGGCGTTGGTCGAGAGCATGTGCACTTCGTCGATGATATAGACCTTGTAGCGCGCCTCGACCGGGCGATAACGCACCGCTTCGATGATCTCGCGCACGTCGTTGACCGAAGTGTTAGAGGCCGCGTCCATCTCGATCACGTCGACATGGCGCTCTTTGGCGATGGCGATACAGGCGGGGCAGTCGTTGCAGGGATCGATCGTCGGCCCGTCGCCGCGGCCGGTGCAGTTCAGCCCCTTGGCGATGATCCTGGCGGTCGTGGTCTTGCCCACCCCGCGCACCCCGGTCAGCAGATAGGCGTGGGCGATACGGCCGGTGCGAAAGGCATTGGTGAGGGTGCTCACCATCGCTCCCTGGCCGATCAGATCGCGGAAATGGTCGGGACGGTACTTGCGCGCCAGCACCCGGTAGGCGCCGTCACCGCGCCCCGCCGCACCCTCTGCGCCAGGCTCCGCCATCGTCTCCTCCGTCTTGCGCGCCCGAGCCTAGGCGCGGGGCTTGGGGGCGGCAAGCAAACCTGCACCCGGGTCCGCGGCGGCGTTCGGGCGCGCCCCGTTACCACCATGAATGGCGTGCAGACTGCTCCGTGCGGTCGGCCCGCCCGCCACTCGGGAAACACAGGGGCCGGGAAACACGGGGCCGGGGAGCACAGGGGCCGGGAAACACAGGGGCCGCTAAGTAAAGGGGAGCGTGGCCATGTCGGCCGGGATGGTGACGGTAAACGCCGGCTTCCGCTGGGTGCGCGCGCGCAGCCGGGCAGGTTTCTGGGTCGCAGCGGTGGTGTGGCTCACGCTGGGCGGTCTGGGCCACGGTGCTGCGATGCAGATGGCCGACGAAAAGCTGATCGGGCTTTTGTACCCCGCCGCCGCCGGCGCGCTGACTTGGCCGCTGCTGGTGGGGATGGGGTTCCCGCGGCTGCAGGGCTCGGCCATCGCGGCGGTTTTCGCGCTGTTGCTGTGGTGGACGCATTGGGTGGGATGGCACCTGGCGGACGGAGCGCGCGACGACGGCCCGTTCCCCAGAACCGCGTGGCTGCAAGCCGAACGCCCGCTGGGCGCCGATCCCTACGCCTTCGACGCCGGGGCGGGTGCGGCGGCGGCCGCGGGTTTTGCGATGATGCCCCCCTCGGCCTGGCCCGCGCACTTGGTCGCACAGTCCGAGCGGCTGCACCTATTATGGCCGCCGCGCCGGCCGGGCTACGACCGCCGGCGGATTTCGGCCCAGTGGTTGCGGCGGCTGTGGATCGGCGAGCCGCTGCTGTTGTGGTTCGTCCAGCTCGCCGCCGTGTGGCCGCGCAAGACGGAATGGCTCCTCAGCATCCTGCCGTACCTCGACATCCGGCGCCATTTGCGCCGGCTGTTCCGCCGACAGAAGGGGTAGGAGGGGTGAGAGGCTGGACAACGACCCAAGC